>NZ_LUUM01000252.1:0-33890 GCF_001644125.1 Methylosinus sp. R-45379 | reverse complement strand
TGAACCCGAATGAGTCTAGCGGCGAGCGCGACGATGCGCCGGATATTATCGCGCAGGACGCAGGGCGAAAACATGGAAAGGCGAGCGCTCGAGTGGGATTTTCTCGAGGAAGGGGGCGCTCTCGCCGCGCGCGAGGGCCGCCGCCAGCCCATGGGGCGCGCGTTCGATGAGGGCGTTTCCGGTCTCGCCGCCGTCGCACCAGAGCAGCAGCTCGGCGCCGGCGGCGCGCATAAGGCGCTCGGCCTCCGCGGGCGCGGCCAAAAATGTCTCGACCGCGAGGCGATTGCCGCGATTGTCGCGATGATAGGGCGCGGCGAAGACATGATGCGGCGTGAAGGCGAGAATATGCGCGCCCATATCGACCGGCGCGACGATGCGCGCCGGCGGCAGCGCCGCGAGGGATGAGTAGGCGCCGGCCTCGAGGCAGGCGCGGCGCGTCTCCCGCGGCGCGGCCTCGCCCTCCGATTGCAGCGCCAGAGCGAGGCCCATGGGCGAGACGAAAAGGCAGAGCAAGCCGATCGTGAGCCAGCGCAGCAGCGGCATGACGTGAGCGAGGCGCGCCGATAGAGCGGCGGCTGCGCCGGCGAGCGCGACCATGGCCAGCGGCGTGACCGAGGAGAAGACGCGAATCTGCCAGAGCGCCGCGGCAAAGCCGATGAGGATCGCCGCGGCGAGCATCGCCCAGCGGCCGCGCGCGAGGCCCCGTTCCCGCCAGGCGAGGACGGCGGCGGCGAGTAGGCCGAGCAGCACTGGCGCAGCGGTGGAGACCAGCAGGGCCGGATCGGAGCCAAAAGCCTTCAGCGGCTTGGCCTCGGTGACATGGGAGAGCCAGAGATCGCGCAGTAGCGGATCGAGCCCGACCAGCGGATCGCCGAGACATTGCGGCGCGCTGGCGACGAATGCCCCGAGCGCGGCCGCGCCGACGAGACCGAGCGCGATGGCGCGACGTGCGAACGTTTCGAGGCGCGCGGCAAAAGCGGCCAGCGCCGCGAAGCCGAGCGCGCCGACGAGGATGGCGCGAATATGGACGGCCGAATAGGCGTCGCAGGCCGAGACGCCATAGCGCGAAGGCGCGACAGTCGCCGCGTAAGTGAGCGGCGCGAAGACGAGCAGGCCGACAGCGAATGAGAGAAGGCGGCGTGACGCCGCTGCGCCTTCGACGAGAAAGAGGATCGCCGGTGCCGCCAGCAGCACGACGAAGAAGGGAAGATTCTCGAGGCTGATGGCGAGCGAGAGAGCGAGCGGCGCCGCGGCTGCCGCGAGCGCCAGAGGACGCTTGGCGTCGAGGCCGAGCGCAACGAGGCCGAATGTCGCCATCAGCAACGCGATCTGCGGCGCGTGATGATCGATGCGGCCCGGCGTGAATTGCATGAACATCGGCGCCGAGAGAAAGACCAGCCAGACGGCGAGCATGCGCGCCGCGCGATCCGCCATGACGCGCGCCGCAAAGGCCGCGAGCGCGAAGAGCAGAGCTAGGCAGAGAAAGGGAAAGGTGAGCCGCGTCGCGCGCTCCGCCATCTCCGGCGCGAGAAACAGTCCGAATAACAGATCGAGCGCGGCGAGCGGCGTATCGACGACGCGCGACCAATGCATGAAGAGCCCGTCCGGCGGATCGAGCCTTCGCGCCGTCATATCGAACCAGGATTGGCCGGCGACGAGATCGCGCAGCTGCACGGCGCGCATGGCGTCGTCGGAATCGTAGAATTCGCCGGCTGTCCACACGGCGCGGGCGCGAGGCAGCGTCAATAGCGCGGCGCCGGCGAGCGCCGGGATAATGGCGGCGAGAAGCGGAATGTCACCACTCGCGCGCGCGCGAAGCTCCATCGCCTCGCCGGCGAGCGCGCTCACGCAGAGGCCTTCGCGGCCGGCGCCGAGAACAGAAGCGCGCGGCGCGCGGTGAAATTGAACAGGAAGACGACGCCCGCGGTCGGAATTTTCGCAAAGGCGGGATCGAAGCCGAGACGTCCGACGAGGAGGAGCATCAGCGCCTCGGTGACGAGCAAGCCGGCGAGGCCGATGACGCAGAAGAGCGTGAATTCCGACGCCGGCCGCACGCTGCGCCGATCACGGAACACCACCGCTATGCTGAGCGCATAGACGAGCGCGAGCCCGCCGCAAAAGCCGATCGCCGCCGCGACGAGATAGGGCATGCCGAGCGTCTCGAGACAGAGCAGCATGAGGCCATAATCGAGCGCCAGCGCCGCGCCGCTCGCCAGCCCATAGGCGATGAGATCGCGCAGCACGCGCGTTGCGGCGAAGACGCGATGCGTCGGCACGTTAAGCGACCCGCTTCGGCACGAGACGCTCGCTCGCCAGCGCCTGCTCGGCGCCGGAGACGCCGGCTTCCGTATATTCTGCGTCCTCGTTCACGCCCCAGACGTCATAGACCGCGCGGCCGGCGATGATGTTGAGCGCCGTCAACATGCCGGTCATCATCGCATGATCCTGGTTGTTGTATTTGTGCATGCCGTTGCGGCCGACGAGATGCAGGCCGGGATAGCGCGCCGCGAGCTCGAGACGAATCGCCTGCACATTGGCGGCGTAGGAATCGTCATAGACCGGATAGGCCTTGGCCTGACGCACGACGCAGGCGTCGCGCACATCCTCCGCCGTCATGAGGCCGATCTTCGCGATCTCGTCTTTGGCGAGCGCGATGAGATCGGCGTCCGCCGCGTTCCACAATCCATCGCCCTCGAAGCAGAAATATTCGAGGCCGAGACAGGTTGAGACGCCATCGGCGATCATCTCCGGCGACCAGGATTTGAAATTCTGCACGCGGCCGACCTTCACCGACGGATCATGAATATAGATCCAATTGTCGGGGAATTCCTCCTGCGGCCGTCCGATCAGCACGACGGTGAGAAAATCGCGATAGGCCAGCGCGCGCGCATTGAACAGGCTGAGCGGCGTCGGCGTCAGCGCATTCATCACCTCGCGCAGCGGCGCGGAGGAGAGCACATTGCGCGCGCGATGAGTCTCGACAGCGCCCTGCGAATCGCGTGTCGTGACGGTCCAAATTCCGCTCGCTTCATCAAAGGCGAGCTGCTCGACCTTGCAGCCCATTCGCAGACGGCCGCCGAGCTTCTGCATCTTGCGCGCGGCGGCTTCCCACATCATGCCGGGACCGCGACGCGGATAGCGGAAGGATTCGATCAGCGTCTTCGCCGCGCCGCTGGATTTGCGGAGCTTCAGAGAGCGGCGCAGCCCGTCGATGATCGCCGCGCCGAGGCTGAGCCCCTTGATGCGCTGCGCCGCCCAATCGGCGGAGATATCGTCGCAGCTCATGCCCCAGACCTTTTCCGTATAGGTCTTGAAGAAGATGCCGAACAGCCGCTCGCCGAATTGATTGCGCACCCATTGATGGAAGGAGCGCGGCTCCTTCACCGGAAAGGCCTTGGCGAAAGCGAAGGACGCCATGCACAGCGCGCTCTCGAAGAGCCCGAGATTCTTCAGCGCCTCGAAGGCTTTCAGCGGATAGGCGTAGAATTTTTCGCGATAGAAGATGCGCGACAGACGCGGCCGCTCGATGAAATCATGCGGGAGAATCTCGTCCCACAGATCGACGATCTCTTTCGATTTCGAGAAAAAGCGGTGTCCGCCTATGTCGAAGAGAAAGCCCTTGTAGCTCGCGGTGCGGCTGATGCCGCCGACATAGGATCGGTCCTGCTCGAGGACGAGAACCTCGCGGCCGTTCTTCGCCAGAACATAAGCGGCGGTGAGGCCCGCAGGCCCCGCGCCGATCACTATCGATTCGATGATCTCGCCCATGACGGCCCTGAGACAAGCGTGGCGTGCGCCGGCCGCCCGCGTCACGCGGCGAGGCTCACGGCACGTAGGGGCAGTATGGATGCGCTTTGGTTAACGTGCTGTTACGCTCAGGATGCGAGGGTCTTCGGCTCATGCTGCACGCTGGCGAAAATGACGCGGTTGCGTCCCTCCGCCTTCGCGCGATAGAGCGCATCATCGGCGACGCGCGTCATGACGGCGAGATCCGGCTGCGCATTCTCGAGCACGGTGACGCCCACGCTGACGGTCGCCGCGCCGTCCGCGAGATGCGCGGCGTCGCGGATGAAAGCCGAGCGAATGCGCTCGGCGATCACCAATGCGCTCGTCCGATCGGCCGGAGAGAGGATGGCGATGAATTCTTCGCCGCCGATGCGCGCCAGCATGTCGTTCGCTCGAGTGTTTCGCGTCGCGGTCGCGCCGAAGGCGGCCAGCACGCGGTCTCCCTCGGCATGGCCGAAGCGGTCGTTGATATATTTGAAATTGTCGAGATCGAAGACGAGCACCGCCGTCGACGGCGCAGGGGCCGATCGCTTCGAGCGCTCGACCGCCCGGTCGAAGGCCCGCCGATTGGGAAGGCCGGTCAGCGGATCGATCATCGCCGCGACTTCTCGTCGCTTGGCGAGGCGCTCTTTGGAGAGCGTCGCCAATAGAAAGCCGAGAACGGCGATAAAGCCGGAGAGCTCGAGGAAGCGGTATTTCTGATATGGGCTGGTGAGGAAGCTCGCTTCGTCGACCGCGATAAACGGCGCGGCGATCGCGAGCGTGAATTCGATCCCCGCTTGCAGCGCGATGATCCAGGCCGTGACGCGGGACACGACGAGACGCTGGCCGCCTATGCGATTGTAGCGGAACAATTCGACGGCGGCGGCGATTTCATAGATCGCCGAGATCGCGGAGATTTCTGAAATTCGAAAGTGAATGTCGGCGCGCCACAGGCCGGCGGCCCAAATCACGCCGCCGAGTAGGGCCAGCAGCGGCCGAACCGGCTCGCCGACAAAAACGAGAATGCCCGTCCACAGCAGACCGCATGCCCATAAAGTGAGCGCGTTTCCGAAAATGATCGACAGCCATTCGACCTCATTGCGGAAAGCGTAGCAGAGAGCCGAGGCGCCCGCCGTCGCGAAGACCGCGGCCCACCACCATAATTCTTCGGCTTCTTCGTCGCCGCGCCAGATCGCGTAGAGGAAAACGCCGAGCAGCGACAGCATGAAGGCGCCGAATAAATACAGGGTCGGCGCCAATGCGATCATCGCCGTTCACGGTCCTATGAGTTGCAAATTGCACGAATGCCGAGTGTTTCCGCTCCTGGAGCGCAAGCGTAGCATCGAATATGCCATGGTCTGAAAGTCATAAACAGCAGCGCAACCGCGTCGCGGCCGGACAAGACGTCGCAAGGGTAAAAAAATCCTGGAGCCTTTGCTCTATCCTTCCCCTGCGACTTGTCGCAGCCGGTCTTTCTCCTCGGCGACGGCGCTTTCGGCCTCCTCGATCGCGCCCATCGTGCCGACATGCAGCCATTTGCCGTCGAGCGCGACGCCGAAGAGCCGCCCCTGCTCCGCCGCGCGAAAAAAGAACGGCGCGAGCGGAAACACATCCTGCTCGACTGTCTCGAAGAGCTGCGGTTTCACTATGCCGATCCCGGCATAGACAAAATCCGCCGTCTCGCCGGCGGCGCGCTTCGTCAGCCGGCCATCCGCCGCCCGATGGAAATCGCCGTCCCAATCGACCCCGACGCTGCCGAGGCGCGGAGCCAGCAGCAGAGCGATATCCATGATCTCCGGATTCCAGATTTCGGCGAGGCGGCGCAGATTGTCTGCGCGCGCGCCGATCCAGAACGCATCGGTATTGCAGATGAAGAAGGGCCGTCCCGCGAAACGGTCCAAGACCTTCTTTATGCCGCCGCCTTGATCGAGCAGCTTCTCGCGCTCGTCGGAGAGGATTATGCGCGGCGTTTGGCGGCCCTCGAGATGCGTCTCGATCTGATCGGCGAGATGATGGACATTGACGATCGCCATGCCGACGCCCGCCTGCGCGAAAGCGTCCAGCGAACGGTCGAGCAGAGCGACGCCGTCGATCGCGACGAGCGGCTTGGGCAGCCGGTCGGTCAGCGGCCGCATGCGCGTGCCGAGCCCGGCGGCGAAGACGAAAGCCGCCTCAGGCATGGAAGAGCGCGGGGAGGTTGGCGACATACCAGGCCTCGAGATCGGCGAGCGCGGGATGGCGCAGGCCCTTGCGCAGATAGCTTTCCACGCGCGGCAGATGCACGAGATATTGCGGCTTGTGGTCGCGCTGATCGAGCCGCGCGAAAATGCCGAGGATTTTGGTCGCGCGCTGAGCGCCGAGTATGGCGTAGGCGCGCGCGAAAGCCGCCATGTCGAACAGCGGATCGGCCTCGCGGCGCTTGCGCGCATAATGGCCGAGCAGCCGCATCTCCAATTCGTCCGGCACGTCGACGCGCGCGTCCTGCGTCAGCGACACGACGTCATAGGCCGGATGGCCGAGCACCGTGTCCTGGAAATCGATGACGCCGACGCGCGCCGTTCCCTGACGGTCCGGCAGCCAAATGAGATTGGGCGAGTGGAAGTCGCGCAAGGTCCAGGTCGGCGCCGACATCACGATCTCGATCAGCGCCTGGCGCCAGAGATTGACGAAGGTCGCCTTGGAGCCCGACGATATGCCGCCGCCGCCGACCCGCGCCGCATACCATTCCAGCAGCAGCTCGACCTCGATCAGCAGCGCGTCGAGATCATAGGGCGGTATGTGATAGGGCGTCGAGCCTTCGACCGGCAGGACATCCGGCAGGCGGCGCGCATGCAGCGGCGCGAGCGCCGCCAGCGCCTCCAAATAGCGATCGGCGATGGGCGCGCCGCCGGCGACGACGCCGTCGCGGCCGAGATCCTCCAGCAGCACGAAGCCGGCGGAGAGATCATAGGCGTAGATCTGCGGCGCGGAGAGGCCCTGCCCGCGCAACGCATCCGCCATGGCGACGAAGGGCTTCACCGTCTCGGCGAGGCGCGCGATGGCGCTATAGGGCTTGCCATAGCGGATCGGCGGGCCGTCCGGCCGCGCCGGCGAGATCATCAATATGGCCTGCGCGCCATCCGGCCGACGCAGCACCTCATAGACGCGCGAGGAGGCGTCGCCTTGCAGATATTCGCGGGCGGCGTCGCTCCAGCCGGCGCGCTCCAGAAACTCCCGCATGGTGCGGAAGGCTTTGAGCCGCCCCGCCGCCTTGCCATGGGCGCTTATGCCGATGCGGCGCGCATCGGGCGTCTCGGGCGCGGCGAAGGCGAGCCGCACCTCCATACGCTCGCCGGCAAAGAGGCTCGGCGCGCGTTCCGGCCATTCGACCAGCACCAGCGCATCCTCGGCCTCCTCCTCGAAGCCCATGGCCTCGAGCTCCGCCTCGCCGCCGGCGATCCGATAGAGATCGGCGTGCAATATGCGGCAGGAGGGCGTCTCATAGAGCTGCATCAGCGTGAAGGTGGGGCTCGGCGCCTCCAGCGTCGGATCCTGCGCCAGCGCGCGGATCAGCGCCCGCGCGAAGGCCGTCTTGCCCGCGCCGAGATCGCCGGAGAGGGTGACCAGCTTCACCGTGTCGCGAATGAGCGGGGCGAGGCGGGCGGCGAGTTCTGCGGTCTGCGCTTCATCGGCGACGTCGATCAGCCATTCGGCCTCTTCGCTCATGAGGCCTGTCCTTTTTCACGCGTGGTGAGATCCTGCTGTCCGCCGCTCTCTTGCGCCGGGAAGATGCAAGTGACCGTCGTGCCTTCGCCGAGCGCGGAGTCGATGAGCACGCGCCCGCCATGCAGCTCGGTGAAGGCGCGCACGATGGAGAGGCCGAGCCCGACGCCCCTGTGGCGCGAGCCCGAGGTGTGCGACTCGAAACGGTCGAAGACTTTCTCGAGGACCTCCGGGGCGATGCCCCGCCCCCGATCGGCGACCTTGAACACGATTTCCCCCTCCCGACGCATCGCCGCGAGGGTAATGGTTTGTCCCGGCCGAGAAAAGCCGATCGCATTGGCGAGCAGATTGAACAAGATCTGGCGGATGCGCTTGGCGTCGCCGCGAAAGCGTCCGACCTCGCCAGTGGCGACGATCTGCAGCTCTATGTCGTTTTCCGCCAGCCGGTCCTGAACGCCCTCGGCCGCGGCGCGCATGGCGTCGGCGGCGTTCACTTCCTCGAGCTCCAGCTCCATGGCGTCGCTGTCGATGGTGGCGAGATCGAGAATATCGTTGATGATGGCCAGCAGCGCCGCCGACGACTTGCCGACATAGCCGAGATATTCGAGCTGCTTGGCGTTCAGCTCGCCGGTCGTCTTCTCGCCGAGCAGGTGAATGAAGCCGATGATGTTGTTGAGCGGCGAGCGCAGCTCGTAAGAAACATGATGGACGAAATCATTGCGGATCTTCTCCGCCGCGATCAGCGCCTGATTGCGCTCGGTGAGCGCGCGCTCGACATTCACGCCCGCGGTCACATCGACGAAGGTGAGCAGCGCCGCGCCTTCCGGCAGCGGCTGCGCGGTGCAGTCGAGCACCACGCCGTCGGAACGCTCGATGCGCCGCGTGAAGCCCTGCCGCATATCCTGCAGGCCGGTGACGAAGCCGCGCAGCTCGCTCCAGGTCTCCTCATTGAGATGCAGCGGCCGGCAGAGATTGGCGACAGCGTCGAAGCGCGGCTTCTCGTCGAGAATGCTCTTCTCGAGCGCCCATAGCGCGAGAAAAGCGGGATTGCAGAAGCGCAAGCGTCCGTCGGCGCCGAAGACGGCGACGCCCTCGCGCAAATTCTCCAGCGTCTCGTTCTGCATGCGATCGAGCGCATGGAAACGCGATTCGAGGAAATAGCGCTCGCTCACATCGTCATAGAGATAGGTGACGCCGCCTTGCGGATTGGCGTTCACCACGACGCGCAGCGTGCGCCCGTTCGGCATGTGCCAGACATGCACGTGATGCTCTTCGGACGCCTGATAGGCCTCCAGCAGACGCGCCTTCCAGGCCTTGTAATCGGCTTCGACGGGAAGGCGCTGCTCGGCGCGCAGGCGATCGAGGATCTCGCTGTCGCTCGGCCCCTGGTCGAGATAGGCGCGATCGAGCGGCCAGAGACTCTCATAGGCGGCGTTGCGATAGGTGAGGCGCTTGGCGCGATCAAAAATGGCGACGGCGATCGGCAATTGATCAAGCGTGCGCGAATGCGCCTGCATCTGCTGCTCGAGATCGGCGCGCGTCGTGTCGATCTCTTGGCGGTCGATGGCGAGCGCCGCGGCGGCGCCGTGGCAGGGCGCCTCGACGATATCGAGACGATGCCGCTCGCCGGCGACGACCGCCGTCACACGCGCGCGCCAAACCTCGTCGCGCCCGCGCGCCGTCTGCGCCTCCATGCGCGCGTCATTGTCCAGCAGCTCGATCTGGCGGCGCAGCGCGTCGGCCGAGCTTTCCGCCTCCACCGCCTGCGCATAGGCGGAATTGACGAAGATGAGCCGGCCCTCGACGTCGCGCATCCACACGGGCGTCGGCAGCGCCTCGAGCAGCGCGCGCAGCCCGTCCACCTCGGTGACGCTGCGCGTATGGCGCTCGCGCAAGGACAGAAGCTCGAGCCGCTCGCCGGAGACCTCGCGAATGCGCAGCACGGCGCGGCCGGCGACGGCGCGGCCTTCCGCATCGAAACGGCGTCCTTGCAGGCTGGCGAGCGAGAGATGAAAGCCTTCGCCATTCTGGCGCAACCGATCGACGCGCTCCTGCAGCGCAGCCGCCTCGTCCGGTCCGAGCCAGGAGCCGAAGGCGAGCACGCGGCGCGCGAAGGCCGGATCATTGAGTCCGTTCTCAATGTCGGGCTCGCCGGCGGCGTTGTCCCAGGAGACGAAGAGCTGCGGCTCGCTGGAGAGAAAAATCTCGGCGCGATCGAGCCGTTGGCGCGTCGCTTCCAGCTCCGCCGCGAGCCCCGCCTCTCGCCGGCTCCACACCTTGCGCTCGCCGAGATGAGTAAAGGCGACGACGACGGCGAAGAGCGCGAGACCGCCGGTCAGCGCGAGATTGACGAATTCGGCGTTGTCAGTGGTGGCGAGAAGATTGGCGAGCGCTTCCGCCCGCGCCGGTCCGCCGAATGGCAGCAGACTGGCCGTCGCGAACCCGCGCGTGACGTTGCGAACGAGCGTCGAGGACGCTCCCCGACGTCGCGCAGGCGGCAACGCTTTCGGCCCGAAGGCCGTATCGTGAAACATGCGAACCGGTCTCCACGTTCGATTTGCAAAGGCTCATCGCAAACAAACGCCGTAAGCCGTCCGCGCGCCACCGAGGCGCCGTCTCGAATCGCGTCTAATCTAAAGCGCGCCGTCGAAAAGTGAAACGCGGATCGTGACCGGGAGAATGGCGCCTAAGGATTTCGCCGAACTGGCGTCGCGCAAAAAAAACGGCGGAGCGAGAGAATCGCTCCGCCGTCTCGCTCTCGCGAGGCGAGAGAAATCAGTAGCGGTAGTGGTCCGGCTTGAACGGGCCGTTCTGCGGCACGTTGAGATAGGCGGACTGCTGCTCGGTCATTTTGGTGAGCTTCACGCCGATCTTGTCGAGATGCAGCGAGGCGACCTTCTCGTCGAGATGCTTGGGCAGCGTGTAGACGCCGACCGGATACTGGCCCTGCTTAGTGAACAGCTCGATCTGCGCCAGCGTCTGATTGGTGAAGGAGGCGGACATCACGAAGGACGGATGGCCGGTCGCGCAGCCGAGATTCACCAGGCGGCCTTCGGCGAGCAGAATGATGCGCTTGCCGTCGGCGAACTCGACCTCGTCGACCTGCGGCTTCACATTGTGCCATTTGAGATTGCGCAGGCCGGAGACCTGAATCTCAGAGTCGAAGTGGCCGATGTTGCAGACGATGGCGCGGTCCTTCATGACGCGCATATGCTCGGTCGTGATGACGTCGACATTGCCGGTCGCGGTGCAGAAGATATCCGCGCGCGACGCGGCGTCTTCCATCGTCGTGACCTCATAGCCTTCCATCGCCGCCTGCAGGGCGCAAATCGGATCGATCTCGGTGACGAGCACGCGGCAGCCGGCGTTGCGCAGCGAAGCGGCCGAGCCCTTGCCCACATCGCCATAGCCCGCGATGCACGCGACCTTGCCGGCCATCATCACATCGGTCGCGCGGCGAATGCCGTCGACCAGCGATTCGCGGCAGCCATAGAGATTGTCGAACTTCGACTTGGTGACCGAATCATTGACGTTGATCGCCGGCCACAGCAGCTTGCCCTCCTTGTGCATCACATAGAGGCGATGCACGCCGGTGGTGGTCTCCTCAGTCACGCCCTTGATGGCCTCGGCGTTGCGCTTGTAGAAGCCGGGATTGGCCTTGAGGCGCTTCTTGATCGCGGCGAAGAGGACTTCCTCTTCCTCATTGGTGGCCTTGTCGAGAAAGGCGGTGTCGCCATTCTCGGCGCGCAGGCCGAGATGGATGAGCAGAGTGGCGTCGCCGCCATCGTCGAGAATCATGTTCGGCGTGCCGCCGTCGCCCCATTCGAAGATGCGATGGGTGTAGTCCCAATAATCCTCGAGGCTCTCGCCCTTGATGGCGAAGACCGGCGTGCCGGCGGCGGCGATGGCGGCGGCGGCGTGATCCTGCGTCGAATAAATATTGCAGGACGCCCAGCGCACATCCGCGCCGAGCGCCTTCAGCGTCTCGATCAGCACGGCCGTCTGAATGGTCATATGCAGAGACCCGGCGACGCGCGCGCCTTTCAGCGGCTGCGACGGGCCATATTCGGCGCGGGTCGCCATGAGGCCGGGCATTTCGGTCTCGGCGATGTTGAGCTCCTTGCGGCCCCAATCGGCGAGACCGATGTCGGCGACGACATAATCGTTGAAATGGGTGGTCATGACGCTCCCTTCAGGCGTTGTCTCGCCTCGGGAAGGCGAGCGGGACGGGCTGGCCGCCTATAGCAAGACGGGGGAGCAGATGCAATAAAGATATAAACAAGTCTTTATGTCAGCTTCAGGCCGGCCTGCGATCGCGCAGGAAGATAAAGGCGCCCAAAGCCGCGATCACAGCAACGATCAGCAGGATCAGCAGCGTCGATTCCTCGAGCCAGGCTATCGCCGGAACGGCGAGGCCGAGCAGCAGGCCGACGAGCGACACGCGCCAAGCGTCCGCGTGAATGCCCGCTGTGAAGGAGCCGAGCGCCAGCACGGTGAGCACTGTGAGCGCGCTGCTATCGGAATTCATCATCTGCTTCACATCGCCGATGAAGATGAGGCACATTGCGGCGAGGACCGCGCCCCAATGCAGGACCTGGGTGCGCACCAGACGCCATTTTTCCTCTGCGGTCTCCGCCTCCTGCCAGCCGCCGGCGATGCTGATGAGCCCGAAGATCGGGGCCAGCGCGATCCAATAGGTCGTCATGCCCTGGCGCGTCACGCTCGTATAAGCGACGCCGAACAGCGCCAGCAGGAGCATGACAAAATAGGGCCACTGCCGCAGGAAGAAGGAGGCGACGCCGTGATGATGCGTCTCGGCAGAAAGGATTTCCGGCGCTCGGTGGCTCACTGTGAAGGCTCCGTTTCGACCCGCATCCTGCGACACGGGGAGAGAATGGCCGGCGGCTCCTGGAAAATTCCTGATATCGTCTCAAATCGCGCATCGGCCGCCCCGGGGCGCAAAACTGAATATAATCGTCGCTTCAGCAAAGACGAGACGCGCCAAAGCGCGTCCCGCAAAATCGATCGGCCTTTAGGCCGCGACCTTCTGGCAATCGTCGGCGCAGGCCTTGCACGCATCGCCGCAAGCCTTGCATTCCGCGATATTCGGGAACTTGTCGCATTCCTTCTTGCAGGCGAGGCAGGCCTCGGCCACGACCTTGGCGAAGGCCGGGGTGAGGGCAGAGCCGACGCCAGAGAGCGACGCCAGCGCCTTGCAGGCGGCGACGACCTCGAAGGTGGACTTGGTGCAGGCGCCCATGCTGGCGTCATTGGCCGCGAGCATCTCGAAACAGTGACGCAGGCATTCCTCGCCAGCGGCAACGCATTTGCTGGTCGACTCGAACAAAGCCTTATATTTGGCGCCGCCGCCATGATGGTGAGCGTGCGGATCTTCGGCCGCCAATGTCCCCGTGGCGGCGGTTGCGGCGGCCAATGCGCCCATTGCAGTCACAAATTGCCGACGTTCCATGAATCTCCCCCTGAGTTTTAGGAACAACAACAATTTCAGCTTTAAGCTTTTTGGAGCAAGATTCAATCATAACGACCGCTCCGCGAGTAAAAAACGTCGCGAAGCTCTGCCAATGTGACCAATCGGTTACAATGATTCGGCGACGGCGCGAGACCGCACGAAGACACGGACAGGAAAGATGGCGTTCATTACCAACTTCAACGCGCCGGAATTTTTCAATTCCCTGATATCTCTGCTCGTTGCGCTGCTGCTCGGCACGCTGATCGGCGCGGAGCGACAATATCGCCAGCGCACCGCCGGGCTGCGCACCAATGCGCTGGTGGCGCTGGGCGCGGCGGCCTTCGTCGATCTCGGCATGCGCCTCAATGGCAATGTCGGCGCGACGCAAGTGCTCGCCTATATCGCCTCAGGCGTCGGCTTTCTCGGCGCCGGCGTCATCATAAAAGACGGGGCCAATATCACCGGCCTCAACACCGCCGCCACAATCTGGTGCTCGGCCGTGACCGGCGCCTTCGCTGGCGCGGATCATGCCGCCGAGGCCATATTGATGGCGATCTTCACCCTCGCCGGAAACATGCTGCTGCGGCCGCTGGTCCATCTCATCGAGCGCGCGCCGATCGACGAGCGATCGACGGAGGCGATCTACCGCGTGCATGTCACAGTCTCCCAGACACGACGCGACGAATTGCGCGATCTCATGGTCGAGAAGCTCGAGGCGGCCGATTATCCAGTGCGCGAAATTGAGGAATTGGAGCGCGGCGAGGACGAGGCCGAGCTCGTCGCAATATTGACCTCGACCAGCGTCGACCCGAAAGAGCTGGACGCCGTCGCCGCTGATCTCGAGAAGATCCCCGGTGTCGAGCATGCGAGCTGGACAGCGCAGACGAGCGAGTGAAGCGGCGAAGGGCGCGTAGAACCGCCGAGTGATTCGAAGAATCTAAAAGAAAGCGCGCGTCCCGATTCTTGGTCGACGTCGAGGCGATAAAAACAGCGCCCCACATTCACCCCGTCAGCCGCCGGCACAGCCCATCGAGCTGCTCCAGCGTCGTGTAGCGGATGCGCAATTCGCCGCTCTCACCGCTATGATGGATCGACACATAGAGCCCCAGCGCATCGGTCAGCAATTTTTCCATCGCCACCGTATCGGCGTCTTTCTCGACACGCGGCTTGCGCGCCTTCGTCTCCAGCTTGGCGCCGGAATCCTCCTGCGCGAGCCGCTCGACGTCGCGCACGGTGAGGCCCTCCTCGACGACACGTCGCGCCACCGAATCGGGATTGTCGAGGGCGAGCAGCGCGCGCGCATGGCCGGCCGAGATCGCGCCTTCCGTCACCAGACGCCGGCTCGCCTCGGGAAGATTGAGCAGACGTAGCGTGTTGGCGACATGGGACCGGCTCTTGCCGATGATCTTGGCGAGATCGGACTGCGAATAGCCGAACTCCTTGCCGAGCCGCTCATAGCCCCGCGCTTCCTCGATCGCATTGAGGTCGGCGCGCTGGACATTCTCGATAATGGCCAGCTCGAGCGCCTCGCGATCATCCGCCTCATGCACGATGATCGGCACATCGGCGAGACTGGCGAGCTGGGCGGCGCGCCAGCGGCGCTCGCCGGCGATGATCTCATAGGCGTCGGCGACACCCGGAACCGTGCGCACGACTATGGGCTGAATAATGCCCTTCTCGCGAATGGAGGCGGCGAGATCGGCGAGATCATCCTCGTGGAAGGCGACGCGCGGATTGCGCGGATTGGGCCGCAGAAACTCGATCGGCGCCCGGCGCTGGCCGCGCGCGCGCTCCACGGCCGGCGCTTCCTCGCCGGCGTCTCCGATCAGAGCCGCCAGCCCCCGCCCCAATCTTCTGCGCGTCGCTTCTTCGGCCATTTCGGGATAGGTCCTTCGATCGAGAAGCGCGCCATTCGCGCGCCGAGAAACCCTGGATCAAGCGGCCCGCAGCCGCTTCTCGCGCTGGATGACTTCCGTCGCGAGCTTCAGATAGGCTTGGCTGCCGCTGCATTTGAGATCATAGAGCAGCACGGGCTTGCCATGCGACGGCGCCTCCGACACGCGCACATTGCGCGGGATCACCGTCTCATAGACCTTGTCGCCCATGAAGCGCCGCACATCGGCGACGACCTGGGTCGCGAGATTATTGCGCGGATCGAACATGGTCAGCACAATGCCATGGATCGACAGCCGCGGATTGAGCGAGCGCCTGACCTGATCGACCGTCGACAGCAGCTGCGACAGACCCTCGAGGGCGAAGAACTCGCATTGCAGAGGAACCAGCACGGCGTCGGCGCAAGCGAGGGCGTTGATGGTCAGCAGATTGAGCGACGGCGGGCAGTCGATCAGCACATAGGTGAAGGCCGGAGCCTCACCATGGCGCTCGGCTGCGATCAGCTCGGCGACGGCGCGCTTCAGACGAAAGGCGCGGTCCTTATCGCCGGCGATCTCCAGCTCGACGCCGAGCAGATCGAGCGTGGATGGCGCGATCGAGAGCCGCGGCACGGCGGTCGCGATGATCGCGTCGGCGAGGCTGCTCTCGGCGAGCAGCACGTCATAGGTGGAGATGCGTCGCGCCTTGCGATCGACGCCCAGGCCAGTCGAGGCGTTGCCCTGCGGATCGAGATCGATGACGAGCACCGTCTCACCCACAGCGGCGAGCGCGGTGCCGAGATTAATGGCCGTCGTCGTCTTGCCGACGCCGCCCTTTTGATTGGCGAGAACGAGGATTCGGGGCTGAGGAACGTCGGTCACGTCAAGCTCCAAAATCTCGCGCAAGGGCGATAATGCGGCCGGACGAATGAGTGCGGCTCTGCAATGTCCAGATCTGGAAACTATCCGCGGCGCTCGAGCCGGTCAATTCAGCGGCCCAGTCTTCACCCTTTAAAAACACGCCTTTGACGTTTTTCAACAGAAGTTCGTGCGACCATTCGATCAGTTGCGGCATTGGCGCGAGCGCGCGGGCGGTCAGGCCGGCCACGGGATCGGCGATCAGCGGCAGCACATTTTCGATTCGGCCGACGTGGATTTCTGCGGCGGCCCCTGTTTCACGTGAAACAGCGCGCAGAAACGCCGCCTTGCGCTGATCGCTCTCGATCAGATGAACCTTCGCGCCGGCATGGTCCTTCAGGCAGATCGCCAGAACCATGCCGGGAAAGCCCGCGCCGGAGCCGAGATCGACCCAGCTTTCGAGGCTCGGAAAAAATTCGCGAATCTGCGCCGAATCGGCAAAATGCCGCGTCCAAAGCTCGTCCAATGTGCTCTCGGCGACGAGATTGATGGACTTCTGCCATTTACGCAGCAGTGATTCGTAAATCTCCAGCTCGCGAATATAAGGCTGCAGCGACGGCGCGACCTGCAGAGCTCTGTCCCGATCGCTGACGCGATCCTTCCCCTTCCCCGCCATTTTGTCGCTCACCCACGCCGCGCCCGCGCCGCCAAAAGGGTCAGCGCAGCTGGAGTGACGCCCTCTATGCGCTGGGCTTGGCCGAGCGTGCGCGGACGCAACACCGACAGCTTGGCGCAGAGCTCCGCCGAGAGTCCGCCGATCTCGCGATAGTCGAGCGTCGAAGGCAGAGCGAGCTGCTCATCCCGCCGATAGGATTCGATATCAGCGCTCTGCCGATCGAGATAGACCGCATAACGGGCGTCGGTCTCGACACGCGCCGCCGTCTCCGCATCGATCTCGGCGAGCTCTGGCCAGATCGCCGCGAGCCGCCGCAGATCGATCTCCGGGAAGGACAGCAGAGCAAAGGCGCTGCGTCGTTGCCCATCCTGATTAATGGGGAGGCCGACCCGCGCCGCGGCGGCAGAGGTCAAGGACAATTGCTGCAGCAGCGCGCGGGCGCGGGCGAGCTTGTCCATTCTGTCCCGATGCGCCAGCTCACGCTCGCGCCCGACGCAGCCGATCTCCAGCCCCTTGCCGGTCAAGCGCTCATCGGCATTGTCGGAGCGCAGCGACAGACGATATTCGGCGCGCGAGGTGAACATGCGATAAGGCTCGCTGACGCCTCGCGTGACGAGATCGTCGATCATCACGCCGAGATAGGCCTCGGCGCGATCGAAAACGCTCGCCGTCCAGCCGCCTGCCCGCGCCGCGGCGTTGAGCCCGGCGACGAGGCCCTGGGCCGCCGCCTCCTCATAGCCGGTCGTTCCATTGATCTGGCCGGCGAAAAAGAGTCCCACGACACTTTTCGTCTCCAGCGTGGCGTCGAGCTCGCGCGGATCGACGAAGTCATATTCGATCGCATAGCCGGGGCGAAGTATCTGCGCCTTTTCCAATCCTTCGATCTTCTGGATGAAAGCGCGCTGAACCTCCTCGGGCAACGAGGTCGAGACGCCATTGGGATAGACCGTGTCGTCGTCGAGACCTTCCGGTTCGAGGAAAATCTGATGTGCGTCGCGATCGCCGAAGCGCGTGACCTTATCCTCGATCGAGGGGCAATAGCGCGGACCCGGCCCCGAGATGGCGCCGCTGCGCATGGGCGAGTGCTCGAGATTATCGAGAATGACCCTATGCGCGGCGGTATTGGTGCGGGTGATGTGGCAATTGATCTGCGGATTGACGATCGAACGAGTGAGATAGGAAAAGGGCTCGGGGATCTCATCGCCGCGCTGCTCCTCGAGCCGCGCCCAATCGATCGTGCGGCCATCGAGCCGAGGTGGCGTGCCGGTCTTCAGACGCCGCGTGGCAAAGCCGATGCGGCGCAAATCCTCGGCGAGGCCGATCGATGGATTTTCGCCCATGCGTCCGGCAGAATAGCGCGTCGCGCCAATGTGAATCACGCCATTGAGGAAGGTGCCGGTGGTCAGAACCACCGCGCTCGCGGCGAGCGTCTCGCCGTCCAGAGTCACGCCGATCACGCGGCCCTGCTCCAGCACGAGACCTTCCGCCGAGCCCTCTACGACCTCGAGATTCGGCGTCGCCGCAATCGCCGCCTGCATCGCCTCGCGATAGAGCTTGCGATCCGCCTGCGCGCGGGGACCACGCACGGCCGGGCCTTTGGAGCGATTGAGCAGCCGAAATT
This sequence comes from Methylosinus sp. R-45379, assembly GCF_001644125.1. NCBI lineage: Bacteria > Pseudomonadati > Pseudomonadota > Alphaproteobacteria > Hyphomicrobiales > Methylocystaceae > Methylosinus > Methylosinus sp. R-45379. The sequence goes on along the minus strand of NZ_LUUM01000252.1, from coordinate 15,924 downwards.
GAATGCCGGCGGCGTCGGCGACACGGCCCATGAGCCCGTCGAGCGCGTCGATCTCGCGGACCAGCTGGCCCTTGCCGAGCCCGCCGATCGCCGGATTGCACGACATTGCGCCGATCGTCGCGCTCGAATGGGTGACGAGCGCCGTGCGCGCGCCACGTCGCGCAGCGGCGGCGGCGGCCTCGCAGCCAGCATGGCCGCCGCCGATCACGATCACGTCATAGGCCGGTCGGCTCAATTTCCTATCCTCGATCCTGTTTCACGTGAAACTATTTGCCGATGCAGAATTGCGAGAAAATCGCATCCAGCACCTCCTCCACATCGACAGCGCCGACGATGCGGCCGAGCGCCCGGCCTGCGACACGAAGATCGTCCGCGACGAATTCGAGCGGCTTGCCAGAATCGAGACTCGCCTCGATCGCCATTTTCGCCTCCTGAATGAGCCGCCTATGCCGTTCACGCGTGAGAAGCGCCGGCGAGCCGTCGCCCAGACGTCGCTTCGCGCGACCCGCAATTTCCTCCAGAAGTCGGTCTATTCCAAACCCTGTTCGAGCGGAAATTGCAAGATTATCTGATGTGCAATCTAGAAAATCCGCCTTGGTTGCGACACGGATCAGCTCGGCGTCGCCCAAAGGCTCCAATTGCGGCGTCTCACGGCCCCCTTCCGAGAGCCACAGCAGCAGATCGGCCTCCCCGATCCTCGCCCGCGTCCGCGCGACGCCGATGCGCTCGATCTCATCCTCCGCCTCGCGAAGACCCGCCGTGTCGACCAATGTGATCGGCATGCCGCCAAGATCTAGATGAACCTCGATCATATCGCGCGTTGTTCCCGGGATGGCGGAGACGATCGCCACCTCGCGCCGCGCCAGAGCATTGAGCAGCGTCGATTTGCCGGAATTGGGCGGGCCGAGCAGCAGCGCCACGAAGCCGTCGCGGAGCCGCTCGCTGGCTTCGCTCGCCGCCAGCACATTGGCCATTTCGGCGATCGCGGGTTCGAGCAAGGGACGAAGCGCCGTCGCCGGCTCGAACACATCCCCCTCATCGGAAAAATCCAGCTCCGCCTCGACCAGCGCCAGAGCCCGAATCAGCCGCTCGCGCCAGCCTTCGACTCTTTTGCGCAGAGCCCCGCCGAGCGCCCGTATCGCCTGACGACGTTGAGACTCTGTCTCCGCATCGATGAGATCGGCGAGCCCTTCGACCTGCGACAAATCCATTTTGCCATTGGCGAGGCTGCGCCGCGCAAATTCGCCCGGCTCCGCCTCGCGCAAGCCGGGAAAGGCGCCCAGAACGCCAAGCAGCGCGCGCGCCACAGCGCGGCCGCCATGAATTTGCAGCTCGGCGTAATCTTCCCCGGTCGGCGAATTCGGCGCTGGAAAATAGAGCGCGAGACCGCGATCGAGCGGCTCGACCGCGCCCGGAGCGCGCAGCGTCACATAATGGGCGAAGCGTGGCTGAGGCGTGAGCCCGGCCAAAACCTCGAGCACACGCCCGACCGACGGACCGGACAGGCGAATTACCGCGATTGCGGCGCGGCCGGCGCCAGAGGCCGAGGCGAAGATCGTGTCGCTGGACATGATCCTGATGCTCTACTCGAATTTCTCTCGCCGAGAAAGAATACGGCTTTTTCAATCTGAAGGAATGACTTTAGAGGTGAATTGAGAATTCGTTAACTTTTGGTCTTTCCCAAATCGCAGCGCGTGGCGTCGGCAAAGGGCCGCGGAGCTTTGCCGAAGGAAATCAGGCGCTGGAGCCGAAGAGGCGCTGACGATAGAGCCGGCGAAAGGCCAGAGTGGCCGCATCCGTCGGCATGGATGCCTCCTCCCCACCTAGCGGCGAGAATGGCGGCGTCGAGGATTCGACGATCGCGCGATCTTCTTCCGCGATCCGGCGATTGGACCAGAGAAACAGCGCGTCGAAGAGACCAGCGCGCAAAAAGCCGCGGGCGGTGAGCAAGAGAAGTCGTGTCTCCCGTTCCCCGACGGGAATGCAGATCGCGAAGATTCGAAAAACACGGCCACGAAAATCGAGCGACAGCTCCATCAGATTGGGAAACACATAATCCAGCGCCGCCGGGCGTCGCCTCCCCACCACGGAGGCCACGATCTTGCCGCCATATTCATGCGGCTCGAAGCTCACATCCATCCGCGCCAGGGAATTTTCGTCGAGTGCGCGCGCCATGGCTCCGCCGAAGGTCCGGCGATGCACGAAAGCGACATGGGGCGAATCGAGCATATTCTCCATGACGCGCGTCCAATGCACGCGCCAGACGAAGCTTTGCGCGCAGAGCCGCAGGCCGCACGTCAGCGATTCGATCGGCGGCGGCTCGTCGGCCGTCTCGCCCTGCGCCGTGCGCAACCAGATGACGCCATCGATTTCACGCACAGGAAGCCGCGTCGCGCGAATCGTGTCGCGCTTCGCCTCTGGGTTCCAGGGAATGTGACGAAGGCTTCCATCTGCGCCGAAGCGCCAGCCATGGAAGGGGCAGCGAATGTCGCCCTGCTCGACACAGCCGAGCGAAAGGGCGACGCCACGATGCGGGCATTGGTCGATCAGCGCAGCCGGCGCGCCATCGAGGCCGCGGAACAGCACGATTTTTTCGCCGGCCACAGTGAGCGGCAGAGGCGCGTCGGCCTTCAGCTCGCGTGCGAGGCCGACGATCGTCCAGACATTGGCGAAACCCTCGAACACGCTCTCCCCGCGAATTCACATCGCCGGCGCGTCCGAGGGCGCCAACTCAGGTGTTCATCGAATCGAAGAAGCTGGCGTTGCCCTTGGGCGTCTCGCGCAGCTTGCCGAGCAGGAACTCGATCGCGTCCACCGTGCCCATCGGATTGAGGATGCGGCGCAGCACATACATCTTTTTGAGCACGTCCGCGGGCACCAGCAGCTCTTCTTTGCGGGTGCCGGAGCGGGTAATGTCGATTCCAGGGAAGACGCGCTTGTCGGAGACCTTGCGGTCGAGAATGATCTCCGAATTGCCCGTGCCCTTGAATTCCTCGAAAATCACCTCGTCCATGCGGGAGCCGGTGTCGATCAGCGCCGTGGCGATGATTGTCAGCGAGCCGCCCTCCTCGATATTGCGCGCGGCGCCGAAGAAACGCTTAGGACGCTGCAGAGCATTGGCGTCCACGCCGCCGGTCAACACCTTGCCGGAGGACGGCACCACAGTGTTGTAGGCGCGGCCGAGACGCGTGATCGAATCGAGCAGGATCACGACATCGCGGTGATGCTCGACCAAGCGCTTGGCCTTCTCGATGACCATTTCCGCGACCTGAACATGGCGCACCGCCGGCTCGTCGAAGGTGGAGGACACGACCTCGCCCTTCACAGAGCGCTGCATGTCGGTCACTTCCTCCGGGCGCTCGTCGATCAGCAGGACGATCAGATAGCACTCGGGATGATTGGTGGTGATCGACTGCGCGATATTCTGCAGCAGCACGGTCTTGCCGGTGCGCGGCGGCGCGACGACCAGAGCGCGCTGGCCCTTGCCGATCGGCGCGACGAGATCGATGACGCGTGCGGAAAGGTCCTTGCGCGTCGGATCGTCGATCTCGAGCTTCAAGCGCTCATCGGGGTAGAGCGGCGTCAGATTGTCGAAGGGGACCTTGTGCCGCACCTTCTCCGGGTCTTCGAAATTGATCGAATTGACCTTGAGCAGCGCGAAATAGCGTTCGCCCTCTTTGGGGCTGCGGATCATGCCTTCGACAGTATCGCCGGTGCGCAGGCCGAAGCGCCTGATCTGCGAGGGTGACACGTAAATGTCGTCGGGGCCGGCGAGATAATTGGCGTCCGGCGAGCGCAGGAAGCCGAAGCCGTCCTGCAGCACTTCGACGACGCCTTCGCCGACGATCTCGACGTCGCGACCGGCGAATTGCTTCAATATTGCGAAGAGCAGTTCCTGACGCCGCATGAGCGACGCGCCCTCGACCTCATGCTCCTCAGCGAAGGCGAGAAGCTCGGCGGCCGATTTGGACTTCAGGTCCTGAAGCTTGATTTCCCCCATTTGGGACAATCCTCGACGATATTCGGATGAAACTTGGCCTAGGGCGGCGGGGTAGGGCAGATAAGGAAGCGGGACACGATGCCCCGGTGAGCCGGTCTGGATCCGGCTGTCGTGCGAAACGACGATCTGCCTTTAGGTGAGCAAGTCAGCAATTAATCCTTTTCGGGCGGAAACGCAAGCCATCCGCCCGAAACTCATGACAATTCCGTGAAAGGCGGGGAAAATCCCCAGTCGTCAGAATGGCTTGACGATCACCAGAATGACGATGCCGATCATCAGCAGAGTCGGAACCTCATTGATGAATCGGAAGAATTTCGCCGGCCGGTGATTCTCGTCGCGCTCGAAAGCCTTTTGCGTGACGCCGAAATAGAAGTGGACGCCAGTCAGAAGGAGCACCAGCGCCAATTTGGCGTGCAGCCATCCGGCGCCATGGAAGGAGCCGAAATAGATCAGCGCCAGACCGGCCAGCCAGGAGACGATCATCGCCGGCGCCATGATGTAGAGCGCCAGCCGGCGTTCCATCTTCTTGAACAATGCGGAGGGCGCGCCCTGCCCCACTTCCGTATGGTAGACGAACAGCCGCGGCAGATAGAGCAGCCCGGCCATCCAGGAGATAACTGCGATCACATGCAGAGCTTTGATCCAGAGATACATGACTTCAATTCCCTGTTCCGCGAATACGCTCGATCAATTGCGAGACATGCTCGAGCGGCGTCTCCGGCAGGACGCCATGGCCGAGATTGAAAATATGCGGCCGTCCGGCAAAGCACCGCAAAATGGCGTCGATCTCGCGATCGAGCGCCGCCCCACCGGCCAGCAGAGCCAGAGGATCGAGATTTCCCTGTAGCGCCGGGCCTGCGGGGATTTCCTTCACCGCCCAGGCGGGATCGATCGCCGTGTCGAGTCCCAGCGCATCGGCGCCGAGCGTCCCGGCGAGACGGGGGAGATGCGTCGCGCCGCCACGTGGGAAGGCGATGATCGGCACGCCGGGCCGGGCGGCCTTCACCGCGTCGATGATCTTCTTAAGCGGCTCCGCGACCCAACGCTCGAACTCGTGAGCAGGCAGCACGCCGGCCCAGCTGTCGAAGAGCTGCAAAACCTCGACGCCGGCGTCGATCTGCCGAATGAGATAGGCGATGGAGGCCTCGACCAGAATATCGATGAGCCGTGCGAAAGCCTGCGGCCGTCGATAGGCGAAGAGCCGAGCCGGCGCCTGATCCGGCGTGCCGCGGCCGGCGATCATATAGCTCGCCACCGTCCAGGGCGCGCCGCAAAAGCCGATGAAAGTCACTGACTTCGGCAGCTCACCCTTCACCCGGTCGATCGTCTCGAAGACAGGCGAGAGCTTGCCCAGGTCGAAATTCTCGGCGAGCGCCTCTATGTCGCGGTCGCTCTCCAGCGGAATCAGCCGCGGCCCATGCCCCGTCTCGAACCAGACCTTCTGCCCCAGCGCATCCGGCACGACCAGAATGTCGCTGAACAGGATCGCGGCATCGAAGCCGAAACGCTCGATCGGCTGCAAAGTGATCCGCGCCGCCGTCTGCGGATTGTAGCAAGTGTCGAGAAAGCTGCCGGCTTTGGCGCGCAGCTCCTGATATTCCGGCAGATAGCGGCCGGCCTGTCGCATCAGCCAGATCGGCGGCACGGCGCGTGCTTCTCCGCCCAGAACGGCGAGGAGAGGCTTGAGATCACCCATTTCGCTTATTGCTCCGGCAGGATCGGGAATGGAAGGCGACGTCCAGCGCTCCTTCCGTCATTGGAGCTAGCCCAAAACGACACAAAAAGAAAATTCAATCTTTAAGAGATTTTTTTGATTTTATTGACGGTTCATTAACGAAGGTTAATTTCCGTCAACCTTTTGTCCACATCTTACGTAGCTAGAACCATGCTGTAGAGAGTTTTGCCAGCCCGCTGTGGACACAATGGTAAACGAAACATTAACAATGGCTTGTGGGCGTCTACCCACAAGCCTCGCGGTTGACGGCGGAGAATCCCACGCTGCAATGCCAAAGCTCCTGTTTATCCCCACCCGTTCCGTCGCCTGTTGATCGCTGCCCCTGGTTATGCGCAGCTGTGCACATGCCCGGCCCGACGGCGCTCATTTGTCCCCATAATGCCCACGACCACGTCCGGCCTGTGGGAATCGATCGGAGGAGGTTCGACTGCCGCAGGATCGCCCCGGCGCCTTCTGGCTTCTCGCCGAGCCGCTGATTCTCGCCTCCAAGAGCAAAGGCCGGCGCATGGCGCTGGAGCAGACTGGCGCGCCTTTTCTCGTCGAGCCAGCAGAGATCGACGAGCGCTCTGCGGAAGCGCAGGTCGTCGCCCTTGGCGGCGACGCCGACGCTGTCGCGGCGCGATTGGCCGGCGACAAGGCGAAGCTCGTCTCACTGGCGCGGCCGGGCGCTCTCGTCCTCGGCGCGGATCAGGTTGCGAGCTGCGAGGGGCGGAGATTCGGCAAGCCGCCGACCGTCGCCGCCGCCGGCGAGCAGCTGCGCTTTCTCTCCGGGCGGACCCACCGCCTGCATTCGGCGGTGGCCCTCGCCCGCGACGGCGCCATAATCTTCGAGACCGTCGCCCATGCCGATCTGACAATGCGCGCTTTTTCGGATGATTTTCTCGCCCGCTATCTCGAGATCGTGGCCGAGGAGGCGACGACCAGCGCCGGCGCCTATCAGATAGAAGGACTCGGCGTTCATCTCTTCGAGCGCATAATCGGCGATCATTGGACCATTATCGGAATGCCGCTGCTGCCGGTGCTCGATGCGCTTCGCCGCGAGGGAGCGATTCTGTCATGAGCGGCGACGCCGCGCCCCGTCCTCTGGTCATCGGCCTCACCGGCTCGATCGGCATGGGCAAATCGACGACGGCCGATCTCTTTCGCGCCGAGGGCGTCCCCGTCTATGATTCCGATCGCGCCGTGCATGAGCTCTACCGTGGCCCCGCGGCGGCGCAGATAGAAGAGATGTTCCCTGGCGCGACGGTGGATGGCGTCGTCGATCGCGCCCGCCTCGCCGCCCACGTGCTCGGCGACAGCGAGGCGTTGCGCCGTCTCGAGGCGCTGGTGCATCCGCTCGTCGCCATCGGCCGCGACGAATTTCTCGAGAATTGTCGCCGCGCGGGCGAGCGTTTCGTCGTCTTCGACATTCCGCTCCTCTTCGAGATCGGCGCCCAAAAGGATGTCGACGCCGTCGTCGTCGTCTCCGCCCCGCCGGATATTCAGCGCGCGCGTGTGCTGGCGCGTCCCGGCATGACGGAGGAAAAATTCGCCGCCATACTCGCCAAGCAGGTTCCAGACGCGCAAAAGCGCGCCGGCGCCGATTTCGTGGTGCATAGCGAGCGTGGGCTGGATTCCGCTCGGCAGGAAGTTCGGCTAATCCTCGAGGAGCTGGCGCGACGAAAACCGTCCCGCTGATCCGACCGAGAGAGGCCGACGATGCGTGAGATCGTCTTCGACACGGAGACGACCGGTCTCGACCCGACCAAGGGCCATCGCATCGTCGAGATCGGCGCGGTGGAGATTTCCAATCTCATCCCCACCGGCCGCACTTTGCATTTCTATCTCGATCCAGAACGCGACATGCCGGAAGAGGCGTTTCGCGTGCATGGCCTCTCCTCGGCCTTTCTCACGGGCCAAAAGAAATTCCGCGAGATCGCCGACAGCTTTCTGGAATTCGTCGAGGACGCCAATCTCGTCGCGCATAACGCCGAATTCGACATGCGCTTCGTCAATTTCGAGCTCGGCCAGCTGGGAAAAGCGGCGATCCCTTTCGATCGCGTCGTCGACACGCTGACCATCGCGCGCCGTCGGCATCCTGGCGCCTCCAATACTCTCGATGCGCTCTGCCAGCGCTATGGCGTTGATCTCACGCGCCGCGACAAGCATGGCGCTCTGCTCGACGCAGGCCTGCTCGCGGAAGTCTATGCGGAGCTGATGGGCGGCCGCCAATCGGCGCTCATTCTGCAAGCGGACGCCGCGACTCTGGCGGAGGAGAATGGCGGCGAATTTTTGCGTAGCCGCCCGCAAAAGCTGGCGCCGCTGCTCACCGAGGCGGAACGCGCCGCGCATGAGGCCTTTATCGCCAAGCTGGGCAAGGAGCCGATGTGGCTGCGCTATCTCGCGCAGCCAGAGACGGCCGAGCCAGCCATCGAAACCGTGATGGAGAAGCGAGCCTGACGGCTCGCCTCTGCGATTTCCTACGGTTCGTCATTGCGAGCGCAGCGAAGCAATCCAGAGCCGTGGGGCGGCCGCTGGATTGCTTCGTCGCTTCGCTCCTCGCAATGACGACCGGGGATAGTTCAGTTGGCGTTGGCCGGAGCTTGCTGCTCCTGAGCCGCGCGCTGCTGATAGAGCGCGAAAAAGTCGATGGGATCGATATAGAGAGGCGGGAAGCCGCCATTGCGCGTGGCGTCGGCGACGACCTGGCGCAGGAAGGGGAACAGCAGGCGCGGGCATTCGATCATCACGATCGGATGAATCTGCTCGGCCGGAATGTTCAGCAGGCGGAACACACCGCCGTAATCGACCTCGAGCTTGAACAGCACCTCGCCGCCTTCGGTGGCCGAGGCTTCCAACGTCACCGAGACCTCGAAATCTTCGGGCGACATCTGGCGCGCGTTGACATTGACCTGAATGCCGATCTCCGGCGGATTCTGGCGCGGCTGCAGCGAGCGCGGCGCATTGGGATTCTCGAAGGAGAGGTCCTTCACATATTGCACGAGCACGTTGAGCGCCGGGGCGCCGGTCGGGCCGGAGCCGCTTCCATTCGTATCGGTCATCGTCGAACTCCCTGCCGATTTCGGCTCCTGACAGGCGCGACGGTATGGCGGCGCCTGTCACGGCGCCCGCCTAACACGTCCCCTTGCCTGCGACAACGGATTTGACGGTGGTCAGACAACTTTGGCGGGAGGGGCGCGGCGCGTGCGCACGCGGCGCTTGGGACCTTCATCGACAATGGCTTTCCACTCGCCAGGCGAAAGATCGATGGTCTGCGGACCCTGCCGCTCGGTCTTGCCGCGAATGCGATCGGCGACCTGCGCGCGGATCGATGGCGACTTCAGCGCCAGGCCGACGAGATCGGAGGCGAAGCCGGGCAGGATCAGCAGCAGCGAGCCCACCGCCTCGAGGCCACCCTCGAGCAGAGCGACGCCGGATTTCAGCTCCTCGCGCGGCTGCCCGACGCGGCTGCGCAGATAGACGAACAGCCGCTTGACGTCGGCGAGGCCGAGCAGCGTCGTGCCGACGCCGAGAGCCACGGCCGCCATCACGCCGAGAAATTGCACGACGAGCACGAAGGCCACGATCTCGACGAAGAGCCAGCCTGTCAGCACATAGGCGACGAGTTTCGACTTGTTCACCTCGGCGCGCCCTCCGTTCCCGTCACGAGAGACCCCTGCGAGGGGTTGATTCGTGACATCTGGGACGCGACATGATACCGGACAATCCCTGCGACCGGGAGACGCCCTTTGTCGGGATCCGATTTCGACCCATCCATCTTGGTCTTCGCCGCGCTCGCGGCTTTCGTCGTCTGGAAATTGTGGTCGGTCCTCGGCGTGCGCGTCGATCGCGAAGGCCCCGCCTCCGATCGCGCCGGCCCCGCCCAGCGGATCGGCCCGGCTCCGGCGCCGCAGGGCTCCGCTTTTGCGCCTTCGCCCGCCAATGGGGCGCTGGACGCCGACCGCTGGAAAGGCCTCGCCGAATCGGGCAGCAATGGCTGGCGCGGTCTGGACCAGATCGCCGCCTCCGATCGCCGCTTCTCCGGCCCGGCCTTCGTCGAGGGCGCCAAGAAAGCCTATGAGATGATCGTCCAGGCCTTCGCCAGGGGCGACCGCGACACGCTGCGCAATCTCCTCTCGACCGAGGTGTTCGACAGCTTCTCCGGCGAGATCGCCGGGCGGGAGCAGCGCGGCGAGACGGCCGAGGCCCATGTCGTCTCCATAGATTCCGCTACGGTGGAGGACGCCAAGGTCGAGCTCCGCAAGGCGCAGATCACCATTCGTTTCGTCGCCAAGCTCCAATCGGTCCGCCGCGACAGCGCCGGCGCCGCGATCGAGGGCGATTCCGATCGGCCGCTCGAGATCGTCGACCTCTGGACTTTCGCGCGCGATGTCGCGTCGCGTGATCCGAATTGGAAGCTCGTGGCCACCGAAACGGTTCATTAGGCGGAACTTGCGTGGCGTCCGTCGATCTCGATCCAGTCGGTTTCGATTCGATCGACGCCATTTTTCGGGACGATCTCGGCGCGGCCTTTCGCGTCTTTCGCCGCTCGGCCGAAATCGTCCTCTCCGCTGCGCAGCCGCTCCGCGCGGCTCTGCCGGCCGATGAAGCGCTGGCCCGCGTCTGCCGCATCGCCGCGGGCATGGATGCGGCGAGGCTCTCCCAAGATGCGGCGCTCGATTTTTTCGCCGCCAATTTCCGCCCTTTTCGGCTGCGTGGGCCGGGATTCGTCACCGCCTATTACGAGCCGGTGATCGAGGCGCGGGAGGCGCCGGAGGCGGGGTTCCGCACCCCCGTTCCCGCTCGTCCCGCCGATCTCGTCACCTTGAACGAGACGCCTATCCGCGGCGAGGCGGGCGAGGCGCTCACCTCGGCCCGGCGGCGGGACGATGGCGGCCTCGAGCCCTATCCCGATCGCCGCGCCTTGGAGGAAGGCCCGCCCGAGCTGCGGCCGAGGCCGATCGCCTATGTTCGCGACAGGGTCGAGCTGTTTCTCATTCAGGTGCAGGGCTCAGCGCGGCTGCGCTTTCCGGACGGGCGCGATTTGCCGCTCACCTATGACGGCCGCAATGGACGTCCCTATACCTCGATCGGTCGCCTGCTCATCGAGCGCGGGCTGGTGCCGCAAAATGAGATGTCGCTCGAGCGCTTGAAGACGGAAATCCGCGCCCTCGGCCAGGAGGATGGCGCGCCCGGCGCCCGGCTGATGCAGGAGAACCGCTCCTATGTCTTCTTCCGCGCCGATTCCTCGCCGGAGCGGCGCGACGGCCCCATAGGCGGCGAGGGCTGCGCGCTGACTCCGCTTCGCTCCATCGCCGTTGATCGCTCGCTGTGGAGCTACGGCCTACCCTTCTTCATCAGCGCGACGCTGCCTTGGCGCAGCGCGGCGGCGGAGCCCTTCGCCCGGCTGATGATCGCGCAGGACACCGGCTCGGCGATCCTCGGACCTGCGCGCGCCGATCTCTTCTTCGGCGCCGGCGACGAGGCTGGGGCGCTCGCCGGGCTCGTGCGCCACAATGCGGATTTCACCGTGCTGCTGCCGCGAGGAGCGGGCGGCGATGAGTGATCCGCCGCGCGAATCGCGTCGCTCGCGTTTTCTGTCGCACGAAGAGATCGAGCTCTGGAACAAGGTGACGGCCGATGTGCGGCCGTCGCGAGGGCGTCGTCGTCGCCCGCTAGAGGAGCAGCCGACCGAGGCCAGCGAGCCGAAGAAAGGCGCCGCCGCTTCGCCTCTTCCTCCGCCCGCTCCGGCGGAAAAAAAGCTGCGGCCCCATCCGGTCGCGCCGCCGGCGGAGATCGATCACCGCACGCGCATGAAATTGCGTCGCGGCCGGCTCGAGGTGGAGGCCAAGCTCGATCTCCACGGCCTGCGCCAAGCCGAGGCGCAGACGGCGCTCTATGATTTTCTGCGCCGCGCCCAGGCGGCCGGCGCCCGCATGGCGATCGTGGTGACGGGCAAGGGCGTCCGCAGCGAGGAGGGCGGCGTGCTGCGCCGCGTCGTACCTTTATGGCTGAGCGCCCCGGCCATGCGCGATCTCGTGGTCGGCTTCGGCGAGGCGGCGCGCAATCACGGCGGCGAAGGCGCCCTCTATGTGCAGATCAGGCGCCCGCGCGGAGCGAAATAGCCGTTCACTTGATTCCGTAGAATTTCGTCGCGAAGGACCATTTGGGCGCGCGCGTCGGGCGCTCGCCTTCGGCCGGCAATATCTGCAGCATCCGCGTCGAATCCTTCACGAAATCCGCGGCCTCGGCCTGGCCGGCAATGGCCGCCGGCACATCCGGCAGATCGACGATCTGCAAGGGCGCGTCGCTCAATATGGCCACCACCATGCCGACGCCCGTCGGCGGCGAGGCGACGAAGCGATAGGCGGCTTTGCCGCCGGCGTCCGGCAGCGTCATCGACTGGCCGGCCTTCAGAAAATTGGCTTTTTCATCGACGCCCGCGGGATCGGCCAAAGTCACCATATTGGGAAAAATCTGCGCCAGCTTTCCCTGCGCGTCGACGTCGACCAATATCACATAGCCGGGCTTTTCCGCCGTCACGCGAAAGCTCATCGGCGCGCCGAGCGCGAACTCCTCCTGCGGCAGCACATCGATCCGCACGTCGGCGCCGGCGGCTTTGGCCGGCTCCTTGGGGATCGTCGGCGCTTGCGTCTGCGGCGATGGCGCGGCCTCTGCGGGCGGATCGTCGATGATGCGCACCGAGCGCGTCATGTCCTGCGGCTCGCCGAGCGCGACGCTCGAGACGCAGCAGAGAAGCGGGAGACAAAGACGCCGCATCATTCTCTCCTCCTTATTCAACGCGCCGTGAAAATGCCGACTGTGCCGAGCTGCGCCTCGCCGTTCGAAAATTGCGAGACGATATCGATGACCTTGGCCGGATTGCGCAGCCGATCGAGCTGGCGCAGCGCCTGCTCCAGCTGTGGCATGGGCCGTGTCGAGGCGATGGCGATGATCTGATCGGCGCCGAAGGGCTCGCCCGCGACCACGCTCAGCCGGTAATCGGAAGATTGCACGACGGGCGGGTCGGAGGCGAGCGGATAGAGCAATTGCAGCACGCCGTCGCCGGTGAGGTCGAACAGCAGCAGATTGCGGCCGGCGACTCCGCCAATGGTGATCTCGACGCGCTCGCCCTTGCGCCGCAGCCCCTCGGGCGTGACGCGCATCGGCAGCGGCCCTTTGCCGGCGACGAGCTTCAGCCAGCGCACCGTCGCGGCGCGATCGATCAGAACGTCGAGCTCATGCGCATCGACATTATGGGCCAGCACATCGCCGCCGGCGAGCGCGTCGCGGCTCGCCGCATCCCAGACGATATCGGCCGCCGCATCGGCGCCGACGAGCATGAAAGGCGCATGGGCGCCGGCGCCGGTTCCGCGCTCCGCCGCAGCGCCGCGTAGAGCGAGGCGGATCGGCTCCTTGGGCCGCGGCGGCAGAGCGGCGGGCTTTGCCGGCGGCAGGCTCTGGCCCGGCCCGATGGCCATGGATTTGGGCGTCAGCGGCGTGATCGTCAGCCCACCGCCGCCCGAGGAAGCCGCGGCTTCCTCCTCTTCCGCCGGCGATCCGCCCACCGCCTGCACGCCGACGCCGCGCCCGAGCTGCGCGATCACATCCCTCGAGGCGTCGAGCCCCCGCGGCGCGACGACGGCGACGCTCTGACGTTGATCGCTGAGCTGATAGGCGAGCCCCCTGACATAGGCGATGAGCTCCTCCGTCGTGACGGCGCCGTCGCCATTGCCGTCCGCCGCGCCCTCCAGCGCGCGCGCCACAGCGTAGCTCAGCGCGCCGCGCTGGCCGACGCCGGCAATCTCTAGCTCAGGTGCCTTGAATTGCGCATCCGCCGCCATCAGCACGACCGAGCGTGCGAAATCCCGTGGCGCGCCCTTTGTCGTGGCGACGGAAGCGCCTTCATTCAGCGAGCGATAGACGAGTTTCGCCGCGCGTGGATCGACCTCACGCGCGAGGCCGTCGCCGAAGGAGGCGTCGGCGATGAGAAAGACGCGCGCGCCTTTCTTCTCGAAAGCGTCGATCAGGGAATCGAGCTCGGCGCGCGCGATCTTCTGGCCATTGTCGCGCGTATGTTTCGGATTGAATTTCGGCAATAGCAGAATGGGGCCGTCCTGCTGCGCGCCATAGCCGGCGAAGGTCAGGAAGATGGCGTCGCCCTTTTGCGCGCGCGCCAGCATGGCGTCGAGCGCGTGCATCACCGCGGCGCGCTCTGCGCTGTCGATGAATGTCACAATATCGCGCGCGCCGCGTCCACGCAGGCTCGCCTCGAGATCGCGCGCATCGGCCGCAGCGCCGCGCAAGGGCGGCGCATACGCATAGCGATCGACGCCGATGAGAATGGCGCGCGTCTCGGCCGATGCGGTGTGCGTGAAAAGACAGAGCATAGCGCAAGCGACGGCGCCCACACTTCGCCGTGGAGCAGACGATAGGCCTTTGCGCTGCATCCTCCCTCTCCCCGCACGCGGAGAGAGGGCCGGGGTGAGGAGCTCGGGGCGTTGGCCAGAAGCGGAAAACATCCCGAGCCTGTCATCCTCACCTTCTCCCCGTGAACGGGGAGAAGAAAGGCGGTGAAGGCGGCGCGACGCGATCAGCTGCACAGCGCAGGAAAAATCAGGAAAAGCGATCATGCGCGCGAGGGATCTCGAATGACGCAAAAGGCCCGAACAAGCGAGCCGAGACTATCATTCGCGCCTCCGCGCCGGCAAGCGCGGGAAAAAGAACATCGGCGAGCGTGATCGTCGCGCGAATGCAGTCGTCTCGTGAGAGAGATTTCCGCGCATTCGCCTCGGAAAAGCCCTCGATCCGCCTCCCCGTCACAGGCGCCGCGTCACATTTCGGAAGGAACTTCGGACATGCTCCGCTTGCTCATTCTCCCCTTCACGCCGCGCTTCATCGTGCTCACCCTCAGCGTCGCCGGCTGTCTCGCCTGCGCCCTGGCGACGAAGGGCGATTTGTCCAGTCCTTTCATTTTCGCGGCGATCGCCTGCGCCGCGCTCTGCGCGCTCGGCGCGCATGATCTGCTGCAGCGCGAGCATGCGATTTTGCGCGCCTATCCCATTTCCGCGCATTTGCGTTTTCTGCTCGAGCATGTGCGGCCGGAGCTGCGGCAATATTTCTTCGAGGACAATAAGGACGGCCGTCCGTTCAGCCGCGACAAGCGCGCCATCGTCTATCAGCGCGCCAAGATGAACATAGACAAAAGGCCTTTCGGCACGGAAATCGACGTCTATGAGGAAGGCTTCGAATGGCTGCGCCATTCGATCGCGGCGCGGCCGGTCTCGCACGCGCATTTTCGCACGCGCATCGGCGCCGCATGCGCGCAGCCTTATGACATCTCGCTCTTGAATATTTCCGCGATGAGCTTCGGCGCCTTGAGCCGCAACGCCATTCGCGCGCTAAATCTCGGCGCGCGCAAGGGCGAGTTCGCGCAGGATACGGGTGAGGGCGGCTTCAGCCCCTATCATCAGGAGGCCGGCGGCGACGTTATTTGGCAGATCGCTTCCGGCTATTTCGGCTGCCGCACGCGCGAAGGCGCATTCGACGCGGAGAAATTCGCCGAGATCGCCACGCGAGATCAGACCAAGATGATCGAGGTGAAGCTGAGCCAAGGCGCGAAGCCCGGCCATGGCGGCGTGCTGCCGGCCGCCAAGGTCAGCGAGGAGATCGCGCGCATTCGCGGCGTGCCCATGGGCGAGGATTGCATTTCGCCGGCGGCGCATTCGGCCTTTTCGACGCCGATCGAATTGCTGCAATTTCTGGCGCAGCTGCGCGCGCTCTCCGGCGGCAAGCCGGTCGGCTTCAAGCTCTGCCTGGGCCAGCCATGGGAGTTTCTCGCCATTTGCAAGGCGATGCTGGAGACGGGCCTCCATCCTGATTTCATCGTCATCGACGGCAAGGAAGGCGGGACTGGCTCGGCGCCGCTGGAATTCATGGATCATATCGGCATGCCGATGCGCGACGGACTCGCCTTCGCGCATCATGCGCTGATCGGCGTCGGCCTACGCGATGCGATTCGCATCGGCGCCGCCGGCAAGATCGCGACGGGCTTCGACATGGCGTGCGCGCTCGCGCTCGGCGCCGATTGGTGCAATAGCGCGCGCGGATTCATGTTCGCGCTCGGCTGCATTCAATCGCTGTCCTGCCACACGGATCGCTGCCCGACCGGCGTCGCCACGCAGGACGCCTCGCGCGGCCGCGCGCTCGT
>NZ_LUUM01000251.1:0-39814 GCF_001644125.1 Methylosinus sp. R-45379 | reverse complement strand
CTGTTTAGATAATGAATATGGTCGGTCGACGGGCTATAGAAGGCCTGGTCGCCGCCAATGCGAACGACGGCGCCGCTGTTGCGCAGAATGATGTCAGCCGCCTCGAATCGACGCCACGGCGCCTCTTCGATCGTCGGGGGCACAAACTCGGGAATACCGTCGATCTGCGATCCATTGAAAACAGTGAAGGAGCGAAGCAGCGGAATGTTGCGCGTATGCTCCTCGCCGTCCGCCGGCGCGTCGCGATCTTCGACGCATAGGCTCTTGTAAAAGTATATGGTCGCGCCCTTCTCACCGGCCCGCACTTGCCAACCCCTATCCTTCGCCTGCCTGTAGCTGCAAAAGCGAGGATCGCCGCTCGCGAAGGAAAATTGCGCCATACCCAGCAAGAGCACGTTGATCCCGCGATACCGGCGTCCGGTCGTGGCGTTGATCGGCGAGAGCGGACCGGCGGCCTTGTCGGGGTTCCAGGGTCGGCGCCAAGGGGCGACGCCCTGTTCAAGCGCAGCGACGATGCGATCCGTCACTTCGCGATAGTGATCGCGGCGCGCGGGCGCGCGAGCTTGGCTCTTCTTGAAACCGCTCATTGGTTCGTCCTTTCCATTCTGGTCTCGGAACGAACCTCGACGCCCCGCATCACGGCGGCCGGGGCAAGGGCGGGCTCGCCGCTCGCGGCGAGAACGGGCGCGCGCGCCTTTACCCTTGCGGCGGCGGACGCGCATGCGGGAACGGCGCTTCGCGCTGTCGGTCTGTTTGTTCTTCGGCTGTCGGTATTTTCTGCATGCGCCGCCTATCAGGCGGCACATCCGCTCTGCGTCTCGCGACGAACAATCCATTCGACACGCCTTCGAGGAAAAGTCATCGAAAGCGCTTGCGCCAGTGTCGTGGAGCGTCCAATAGTTACGAAATCTTATTCGTCATGAACTTCGAGGAAAAATCGAATGACGACTTCCGAGGCAGAACCTTCTCGTTCGACCACGCTCGCGGCCGAGGTCGTCGCGGCCTTCGTCGCCAATAACTCCCTGCCGATCGGAGATCTGCCTTCGCTGATCCACGCTGTGCGCGGTGCGCTGGAGAACCTCGGCAAAGCGTCGATCGACCCGACGACGCCAGCGGTGAAACGAGAGCCGGCTGTTTCGATCCGCAAGTCCGTCACACCCGATTTCATCATATGTCTCGAAGACGGAAAGAGCTTCAGATCGCTACGACGCCATTTGAGGGCGCTCGGCATGAGTCCGGAGGAATATCGGGCGAAGTGGAATCTTCCGTCGGACTATCCGATGGTCGCGCCAAATTATGCGGCCCAGCGATCAGAAATGGCAAAGAAGATCGGGCTCGGTCAGCTTCGCGAGAAGGCCGCACCGCGCCAGAAGGCCGTCGCCGTCGCGCCGGTCAAGCGCGGTCGCACGACCAAGAAAAAAGTGTAACCGGCGAGCAATGATGCCTATCATGTCGCGCCGCTCGTCAGCGCCGGATGTACACTGGCTCGATCGCAACTCGGCGTCGCGCTCGTGCCGGCCGATGCGGCGTCGGGGCCGGTCGGATTCGCGCTCGGCCTCAGCGGAATCGCCCGCTATCTGATCGAGCGAACGTTCGGCTCGTCGACCGTAACAATCCCATGAGTCCGCAAGCGCGATCGAGGCGACCCCGCCGACTTTTTCGGCGGGGTTTATTTTTTCAACAGCATAGAATAATACATTTTGGTCATCGAAAGGGCTATCATGCATCAAAATGCTCACATCGATCCCGACGTTCGGCAAGTCGTTGCTAGAACTATCGAAAATACGGACACTCTGCTCGAACGAGGAGAATTGAGCATCGATGCGGCGAAAGATGGGGTCAGCAGGGTCTTGTCCGATCTAGCGCAGCAAGAACCCGCCTGCTCCAATTGGATTCATTCCCAGCTTCAAAATTGGGTTCGATCGCGTTATTCTTGATGGCTTCGGTCACACATCGATCAGGCCACCATATATCGCTTTAGCGACAGCCTGCGACTTCGTTACGGCATCGAGCTTCCGCAGAGCCCCACGCGCATATTCTTCGACTGTCGATTCCGAGATTCCCAATATCTCTGCCGTCTCGGACATTGTTTTGCCTCGTGCGGCCCACGCGAGCACATCGCGCTCGCGATCCGTCAGTTGGCCATGCGGCAGGAGCCGTCCGCCACGGCCTCCGTACCGTTCGACCCGGCCATTCTGCTTGTCCATAATGTCGATGATCCTTTGAGCGCTGTACAGCACGACGACATGCAGATCATGTTTGCCGCCCGCGAGCGCGAACTCGAGCTTCCTTGCTTCATCCTTCCAAAAAAAGACGCACGAAGCGCTCGCGACGCGCCCGATTCGGTCAGTCGTATGGATGGGAATAACGAGACCGTTTTGAAAGCCATGATCTCGTGAGGCCTCGAGCACTTTTTGTCCGCCCGGCTTGCGTTTGCCGCGCCGCTCCGGCGGCGGAATGTCGCTCCAAAGAAACGGAAGGTTCGAACGCCGCACGACCGGCAAGATCGGGTCCACATGCACGAAGTTGTTCGAGCGGTAATCCTGGTCCCAGCTCTGGTTCGTTGTCGTGATGAAGAACGGGACCTCTTTGGCGGGATCGCCCACGTCGACAAAAGAAAAACTCTCAAATCCATAGTGCTGCGCGATCCCGTGCAGTCGCGCTCGCACCTCGCCGATCGTGACGCAGCTCTCGATCGCGGCCAGATGCTCTTCGAGTTTGTTCATTGCTAAACCCCTGGAATCCCAGGGTAGCACAAGTAACAGCGTCGTGTGACACCTCACCCGCTGGCAAGCAGGGGGCGAGGCGATGCAAAGTAGTTACTCAGTCATGTACTTTCGCGCGAAAGACGAACAGAGACTTGTGAAAGACATATTTGCATTCCGCAAAGCACTATTCGTCGATATATACGATTGGGACTTGGAGATCGTTTCGGACGGCGAGCAAGACCGCTTCGATAATCCGGATACGATCTACTCTGTTTTATACAATCATGGCCGCTTTGTCGGAATGTTCCGGGCAATCCGCGCCGATCAGCCGTATCTCGGCGAGACCGTGTTCCCCGAACTCTCGAAACTGCGGCCGTATCCGAAGAGCCGCGAGTTCTGGGAAATCAGCCGTTTCGGGGTCGTTCCGGACGTCGGAATTCGTCACGCCGAAATGAACTATGCGGCGATGATCTACTTCGCTCTGCGAGTGGGCGCGAAAGGCTTGGTGGCCGTCGCCGACCTCACCTATGAGCGGTTCCTCTCCATGCTGGGCATTCGCTCTGTTCGCTACGGAGCGCCACAGGTCATCGGCAGGAGTCGCAACGGCCTGCCGCTCACAGCGGTCGCCGGCGAAATTCCCCTCGCGGAGCAGACCAGCCCCAAGTTCCACCGTTTCCTGTCTCTCATCGAAAAACTGGAGATTCGTGATGTTTCGCAGATTTTCGGACCTTCCCGCATTTCAGCGTGATGCGCTCGGGTTCTTTCTCGAGAAGGGCGCAAACGCGACGGCGCCGCTCGTAGAGCTCAAAGTCGGCTTCGATCCGGTCTATCTCGTTGCAGACCCGACGACGGCCAAAGCCGTGCTCAAAGCCGACGAGGCGGTCCTCGACAAGGGAAAGCTGATTTGGAAGCTGCGCGAGGTCATCGGCCGTAGCATGCTCACGATCAGCGGGCCGGAACACCGCCAGCGGCGTGAGGCGGTCCACCGCGAATTCGCTCAGGGTGTGGGCGGCCCCTACGTTCCGATCATGTGCAGCGCGATAACGGAATGGATCGCGGAAATGGTCCGCGCCGGTGAATTCGAGGCGCATAAGGCGACCGCCACCCTGGCGCTGCGCATCATCGCCTCCCTCGTCTTCGGCAAGGGCGTTCTCACACCGGACGATGAACGCGCCATGACAGAAGCGGTCGCGCTCGCCGAGGACGACCTGGCCGCGAAGGTCTTTCAAGTGCTTCCTGATCTGCCCTGGAACTACGTTCGGAAGAAGCGCAAGCTGGCCGCCGCACGCGCGACGATGGCCGAGATCGTCGAGAAGACGCGGCGTCGTGCATCGGACGCCAGCCTCATCCGGACCTATGAAAGAATCGGCCTCGACGACGAGACGATGCGAGACGAAATCCTGCTCATGCTGCTCGCCGGCCATCACACCAGCGGCACGGCGATGGCATGGACGCTCTATCACATCGCCATCGACCCGGCGATCGCCTCGCGGCTCGCCGAGGAGGCGAGGGAGGTCGTCACGGACACCGGCGAGCTGACCGCCTCCTCGATCCGGCGCGCGCCCGTGAGCAAGGCGTTCGTTCAAGAGGTCGTCCGACTCTATCCTTCGACCTATTACATGTCGCGCGAGACCAAATGTGAGCACGAAGTGGGCGGGGTCCGGCTTCGGAAGGGAACGTCGCTCGTCATCTCGCCGTGGCAGTACCACCGCGACCCGAGATACTGGGTCCGACCGGAGACTTTCGACATGGATCGAGAGTTCGCCGGCGACCATTACATGCCGTTCGGGGTCGGGCCGCGCGCCTGCGTCGGATTGAGCGTCGCGATGCTCGAGCTTCAACTCCTGGCGCTGGATTTCGCCGCAGCGCTCGAGGCGACGGTCACAACGCAGATCCCCGCGCCGCCGCCGAAGCCGGTGATCACCCTGGTGCCGCCGAGCATCGGGATGCGGGTGCGCCCGCGCGGTCTCCCGACCGCTGAACGAAAGAACGCAGCATGACGAAGAAAGGATCGCGCGCCCATAAAAGCGAGCATGAGGAAGCGATTCTGAAACTGTGGGAGGCTTACAATCTCATTGCCGACAACCGACGTGACGTCCGGGTGTTCGTCAGAACTGCGATCGTAGGACTCGCCGAAAAGGAGCCGGCAGGCGTCGGCTCCCGCATAGAAAGGCCGCCGCTCTAGGAGCGGCGGTCCCCCGCCTTCTCATCCGCGATAGCATCGGGCAAAGCAGCGGCGCGGCTCTGAGCCAGTGGCCCCGAGGAATAGAAGTGACGGCCAGTCGACATCAGCGCCATTGCATCGCCCGCCTCGACCACAATCGAGGCCACGTAATAGAGCGCGGCCCCGACCTTCATCCGGGCATGCTCCCGATATACGCATCTCGGCAACGCACGAAAGGCGTCCTGGCCTCCATCTTGGCCTGATGTCCAGACGGCGAGTGGGTTGCGATGCCACAATGGCCATCCGAGGATGGCGTCATCGGGAAAATAGGCAATGATTGCACCGCAATCAACTTTGACATTGCCGGATCGAGCACGAGACGCAAACTTCGCCGGATGCCCTATTTTCTTGCTTTCGCGGCGGTCTTTCCAGCCTCGACAGCATGAGGAACAAAGCAGAAGCTCCGGCCACCCAACGATCCTTGGTAGAGAGCTTGGCGGCTGTGGCGAAATAATCGAAATTGGACGGATGTGTTCGGCACCGCGAGCGTCAAAGACGTCTCGTCGACAGCGATGATGTCGACTTCGAGCGCCTCTCCGGGGCGGTCTATGTCGGTGAGAGTTATTCGTCTTTCCACGACGGGTGCTCCTGAAACAGATTCTTATGAAATGCGATCGACACCGTGCTGCTGGCGAGGAAACGTCGGCGCCTATATGCCCCGACGTGACGGTGAGGAGTCGGAGATGGCGCAAACGCAATGCGCACGCCGTAGCCAGCGTACCGAGAACGCGATCGACTAATTGTCCGTTGGCCGCATTCTCAGGTTTTCCAATGCCTCTCGTATCATTTCGTCGACCGCGAAGCGGACATTGCTCTCGAGCGAGTCGAGACCGTCTCTGCCGATCAGATAGAGAGCGTCGTCGACGTGCGATTCGAGGAAGTAGCGGGAGATGATCGGCTGGTCGAAACCTGCGCCTCTCGATCTCGCTCTGATGCTCGCCATCGCTGCGTCACGCAGCGCGCGAGCGAACTGCTCGCGCGTGCTCAACAAAATCGTCGCCAAAGAGACGACGTGACCCAGATGCTTCTCACGCATATTCGGACTCTCGGTCGTTTACGGACTCGCCCCCTCTGCCGCGCCGGCGATTCGCGTCCTCGAACCAGCGGCTACCGTTTGTAGAGTATACTCCGTAGATAAATACTCTTCAAGCTGGCTGGTTCTCGTCATGGAAATGCGAGAGACGCTGGCGCGCAATCTGAGGAAATATCGACGGGCGCAACGCCTGTCGCAGGAGGAGCTCGGCCATCGGGCCGAGCTCGACCGCACCTACATCAGCTCGATCGAACGCTGCGTCTATTCGGCGACGGTCGACGTCGTCGGCCGCCTCGCCGACGCTCTCGGAATCCCGGCGCTCGAGCTTCTGAGGCCCGCGAGCGAAAGCGCGGAGACGAAATCGTCATCTGCGACATCGCCCGCAAGCGGGAACACGAAGGCGCAGCCCAAGAAAGGCGCGAAGCCAGCTCGTAAAAGCGAGGCGCCGGCGCAAAGGCGGGGTGCGGCTCGAAAGAAACCGGGTCCATAGCCGAGCGACCATAGACCCGAGCACGAGGATCACATCGGCAAAACTGTCGCTTCCGGCGACGCCAGCCGCGCGATATCCGCCAGGGCCGAACGCAGTTCCGGCCAAGGAAACTCCGCATCCGTCGGGCTCGGCTCGCCGAGCTGAATGAGGATAGCGAGTTTGGCCGCGACGCCCGGCAGGCTGGCGGCCTTCGTCTTCGTGATCGAAACCACAAAATCGCGCTCCTTACCGAGAGCGGCGCGGAGTTCGACGTCCACTGCGTCGAAGCCGAGCGCCGCCGCCGCCTCGTTCCAGCGCTTTTGCTGCTCGTCGAACGCGGCGATCAGCGCTTCTTTCTCGATCGTCGGCTCGTTCGCGACCAGTTCCTCGATCTCATCGACAGATTGAGCGATTTTCGGCTCTGCCTCGCCGGAAAGGCGGATCGCGACCTCGGGGATGCCGACCGTGTGAATGAGCTTCTTTTCGATGCGCTGCCATTGGCGTGTCAGCGCGACGACCACTGTGTGATTGGCCTGCCAGTTCCGCCAGAGCTGCAGCGCGGCGTCGGACGGGACTCCGTCTGTCCTCTTCCCGGACGGCAAGGCGCCGGTCCCTCGCAGGATGGCGCGCCAGCTGATGGCGGGCGGAGTCGTGCTATGTTCAAAATCAGCCATGATCCAGGCTCCTCGAAAGCGTGGGTGGTGGTCAGGCCGGGCGGAATGTTCCCGCATCCCGTCCGGCCGCTGCTCGTGAGATCGTAGTCGGGAGAAGGTCCCGGGGTTTTCGCAACGCATACTCGAAAACGCAGAAATCCATAGCATTGCGCCGCAGACCGTCTGGGCTACGGCGACGGGCGCGCAGGCGGCGCAGACGTCTTCAGTGAGTTTGAATTCCTCCTTGCTTCTTCGCGGCTTTCCTCAGGGCCTGCGCAAATGGTTCGGAAGCCGTCGCCGATCGACAGGACCGCATGCGGCATTTCGTCGGCAGCGTCGCGGTGTCGAGCGCGCGCAGCAGTGAGACGCCGCGGAACGACGCCTCCGACTCGACCGCCTTCATCGCTTTGGCGCCGAAGCCGCGGCGCGGCTCGTTGGTCACGCAGCGGTATGGCCCCTCTCGCACCACATCGGCGGCAATGGCTCGGGCCAGCACGTCCGAGGGCAGGCGGCGCTCCTCGGCGAGATATCGCCAGACCGGCGAGCCGCGCCGCAGCCGAGGCCGCCGCGCCCGTCTGCCCGGTATGGCGAGTGGCGGGGTTTTCTCGCCGCGCGAGCGTCTTCTCTCCCGCAGCACCTTGCGGACCTCGCCGAAATTCAGGCCGAGATCGAGATGCTACACGAGATCGAAGACGTCCCCCTTCGCGTCGCTCTGCGGACCCCGCCGGCCGCGGCCCCGTGATTGACAATCAGGATTTCTCCCTTGCCACGCCGATATTTGAGACAGTTCTCCGTGCTCTCTCGGCGATCGAGCCCCCAGGGCGGCGTCGAGTGCTAGAGCAACACGGCGCAATGGGCGCTCGCGCGCAAGACTTCGATCTCCTCGTCAGGTCTCATGCTCGCCGCTCCCTTCGGATCGATGGGGAGGTCGGAGTCGCTTCCTCCTTTTCCTCTCCCAAAACGCTGTCGGCCGACCGCGAGGCGGCCGCGCTGCAAGGGCGCGCGAAACGCGCGGGAGCGCAGCGACGCACCCTTGTCGGCGCGGGCGGCGCTAGCGGTAGCCATGTCTTCCTCTCCCTTTGCTCCGGATTCCCATTCCTGATTCACTCGTACGCGAATGCGAAGCGGATGGAGGCGAGTGGAGACTGGCGTGGCGGTGACGGACGAGATCGTGGTCGTGCTGCAGGGACAAAACCCAGAAGGAACGCGCCGCCGCGCCTGGAGCGTCGTGGCGGGGCGGGATCTTCTCGGCGGTGCGGCGTCGATTATCGCATCATCGAGGCGTCGCCCGCCGCCGAGCCCCTCCTGGAAATCGTCGGCCTCTCGCGTAGCGAAGATCGGCGAAACAGCCGAGTGTCGCCGTGAACCCTAAACCGCCGGCGGAAGCGGCCGCTTCTCGGGGACCTATGTACGCTCGCCACCCGACGAGCCTGCCCGTCGCCTTGGCGATCAATCGCCAAAGTAAGATGAATAGTATATAAGTTCAACATGATACGTGTAAGCGCATAATCTCGATTATGGAACCTAAAGCCTCGCCGAATGAGCCGCGCGCGTTGGCCACGCCGTCCTCGACCATATGATGGGCCTCGCCAAAGCTCCGACAAACGAAGTTCACAGATGCTCGCCCAAAAAGCCCAGGATTCTCTGGCGATATTCGGCGTTGGTGCGGAAGTAAATGTCCTCGTGGCCGACCCCTTCCACGGCCCAGAAGGCCTTCGGCTCTGGAGCGCGGGCGAAAAGTTCCCGCGCTTCGTCGATATGGGTATTGGGATCGCGGACGCCCGAAATGACGAACACCGGCGCGCGGAGCTTCTCGATCCGGTCGATCGGACGCAGAAGCTCCGGGTCGAGTCCTGTCATTGTCCGCCCGACGGCGAGCAGCGCCGGCGTCACGAGATGGCCGAGCGGACCGAAAGGCGCCGTTAAACGGTCGTCGATAGCGCGATCGATGTCGGGATAGACGGATTCGAGCACGAAGGCGTCGGCCGTGATCGGCCCCTGTCCCAGGAGCGCCGCGGCGCCGCCGAGCGACTGTCCGATCACGGCGATCTTTCGACCCGCCAGCTTTTCTCGCATATAGGAGAGCGCCGCCGCTGCGTCGGCGCTCTCTTCTTGTCCGAAAGTGATTTTGTCGCCCGTGCTCTCGCCATGCGCGCGAAAGTCGATCGCAGCGACGGAGTAGCCGGAGTCGTTCAAAAAGCGCATTCGGGCGATCATCGCGAGCCGGTTGGCGCGCACGCCATGCAAGAGCAATACGCCGCCGCGCTCCGGTGCGCCCGCCACGAACCAACCCTGGACATTCACGCCGCCGCTCGGGGTGAGCGTGAAGCGCGTCACGAGCAGATCGTCGGGCGCATTTACGGTCGCCGGCGCGGGGGCCGTCAGCGCATGGACGAGGCCGACGAGCGCGATCGGAAAAAGCGCGAGCGCGCCAAGTGCGGCGTAAGCAACTGGGCGCAAAAATCTCATCTGTCTGCCACCCTTTTATCGAATGAATGACCGAGGCGCCGAGAATCCAACCGGTATCTCGGCGCCAATTTGCCTTTGATACAGGAAAGTGAAAATAGGAAAAGCTCGGCGACCCTTGTCGCGGCGCTCCCACAGGATGTCGCCGTCTATTCGTCGTTGCGGTGTTTTCGTCCGGCGCGCCACTCGACGAATTCGCTCCGATGCAGCTCGAGCCAGATCACGAGATCATGGAGCTCGTCCAGCTCTACGAGCAATGCGTCGAATTCCGATTGACGGACTCCGCCGCACTTTCTGCATCCTTCGAGACGGCCCCTTCGGGGCCTCCTCGAGATGAGGGCGTGGGGTTTTGCCTCGCCACGCATCAATCAGCCGGCGACTGTATGAGAGGCGCGGGGCGCGGTCTCGCCGCGTCCCGCGCGAGAGGGTCCTCATGCGGCCGGGCGGACGTTCCACACGGTCATGACGCCTTCGACGCCGGAGAAGGTCCCGCCGACCGGAACGGAGCGCTGGTCTTTCGTCAGCAGCACCGTGACGGGGAGCGGCCATTCCGAATAGCCGCCGGTCGAGACATTCTTGAACCAGACGAGGACATTGCCGTCGGTCGCCGTCGCCGTGCCGGTGAAAGTGGCGTTGATCGTCGCATTCTGGATGAAGCCCTTCACCTCGAGCGTGGAATTCGGCGGAATCTGCACCGTCGTCGTCGATGTCCAGCTCTGCGACTCGCTCTTGGTCCATTGCTGGCTCGCGCCGAAGGAGATCTCGCCGCTCACCTCGGCCTTGCCGTCCGCGATCAGCGGAATGCCGACCTTCACGGTCGCCTTGGCGCCGATCTTCAATCCTTCGGTGAAGGCGAAGGTGAATGTGTCGGTCTCCGAGCGGGTGAAACTGGCGGTGACCGTGTCCATGCCCGTGGAAGAGTTCGAAAAGTTCTGATCGAAGGCGATGAGCGGCGCATAGGTCGGGCTCTGCGTCACATAGGTGAAGTCGGTGAGAGCGACGCCATAGTCGGCGTAGAACTCCACATTGCCCGCCGGGTCCAGCTCATAGCCGTCGAGCTGCGACGACTGGCCGATGGACGCGTAATAATCCTGGATGCGCTTCCAGACATTGGGAAGATCGCGCTCGTAGCGCTCCTGCAACTTGGCCTTGATGTCGATCTGCGTCATGGGATGTTCCTTTCGATTCTTGATTTGCGAATGACTTTGCTTCGAGTGTCGCGCCTTTGCTCAGCGGCGACGCTCGTTTGATAGCGGCGGCGGCATCTGCCGGCGGTGGCGAAAATCACTTGTCGAAACGGCGGGGGGCAAGGGCGCGCGGCTCTGGCGGGAGCGCAGCGACGCACCCTTGCGGCGATGGTCGCGCTAAGGGCATTGATGTTGGTCAGCTTCTCTCGGCTTTTCGCTTCGCATCACGCCACGCGAGAAAATCCGTCTTGTTACGGTCGAGCCATTGAAGCAGGTCGTGCAATTCGTCGAGCTGATCGAGCAACGAGTCGAACTCGGATTGGCGGGCGTTGCCGCATTTTCTAGGACCGGCTGTTCGCAGCAACTGCTGGACGACGCGGATCGCGCGGCGTGTGCGGTGAGAGAATGTCGCTTCTTTCCGCCGGGGCCGATCATGGGTTTCGCCTCAGCCATCCGAAGGATGGTTCCCCGACATAGTCCCTCTCCCAAATATACCACGCGAAATCCGTTCGTCCTCCGCGCGCTTTCAGGCCAGCGAGAATGACTGGTCCCGGGGGCATGGACGGTCGCGGCGTGATGATCAGAACGCGCCGCGGAAATGTTCGCTGCAGCCATCGGGAGCGGCGGTCGCCGGAGATCCAGGAGAGAGGCAGGATCATCGCGACCTTGCGCTTCGCGATCTCGCGCGCGCGAATGACGAACTCCCGCGACTTTCGAAATGGCGGATTGCAACAGATGTTGTCCGGCGCCCGCCCTCCGGCCTCCTCGGATAGGAAGTTGACGGCGCGATCACAGAACATGGATCGAGAAACCAGGTCCTCGCCCCAGACGTCATTATAGCCGGCGGCTCTGGCGGCCTCGATGATGCGTCCGAGCCCACAGGCCGGATCGCAGATCGAACCTTCGAAGTCTTCCTCTTCGAAGAAGCGATGATCGACCCAGCTCTCCTCGACGTACCAGTCTTCGGGATGTCGAACCCAGAGATGGGCGCTGCGCGCGCGATCGGGCACGCCTGGAAGGATTTTGACCGGCTCGCTCCGATCAAGGCCCGCCCGTTGAGACTTGCGGCGCGCCGGGATGATCTGGCGGTCCCGCTCGACCAAGATCGAGCCCGGCCGTAGGTCCGAATCATTCATAAGACGTCTCCTAATACGAGGCGGGCGATGGGACGTTCACGAACATTTCGACCAACCGCAGTGACGGCAGGTCAGGCAGCCGTCGTTCTTGATAAGGCTCGGTTGGCTGCATTTCGGGCAGACTGCGTCGAGGGCGCGCGCCGGCGGACGTTCGTAGGAAGCGTGCGCGACGATCGCTTCAGACGGAGCGAGAAAGC
This sequence comes from Methylosinus sp. R-45379, assembly GCF_001644125.1. Classification (NCBI taxonomy): domain Bacteria; kingdom Pseudomonadati; phylum Pseudomonadota; class Alphaproteobacteria; order Hyphomicrobiales; family Methylocystaceae; genus Methylosinus; species Methylosinus sp. R-45379. The sequence continues at coordinate 27,741 of NZ_LUUM01000251.1, read as the reverse complement.
CGATATCGATCATGTGCCGCTCGATGATGGAGCCGAAGGCGGCGACGAGGGAGGGGACATAGCGCCCTTCGCTCCAATGCCCGCCGCGCGGGTCGAAGACCGCCTTCAACTCTTCCGCGACGAATGCGACGTCGCCGCCGCGTCGGAACACCGCGCTGATCATGCGCGTCAGGGCGACGACCCAGGCGTAATGTTCCATCGACTTAGAATTGAGGAACACTTCATAGGGCCGCCGCCTCCCCTCCTCTTCGATGTCGTTGATCGTCACATAGAACGCATGTTCGCTTTCCGGCCAGCGCAGCTTGTAGGTCGCGCCGGCGAGTCTCTCCTCGCGCGGCGTGATCGCCGGATGCGGCTGCGCTGCGGGAAAGGTAACCGCCGGCGGCGTCGTCGACAGGATGGAGCCGGTGATCGCGTTCGGTCGATAGGTGGTGCAGCCCTTGCAGCCGGAACGATAGGCGTCCACGTAGATCGTCTTGAAGTCCTCGAACGAAATATCGGCCGGGCAGTTCACCGTCTTCGAGATCGAAGCGTCGACGTGGTCCTGAACCGCGGCCTGCATGCGAATGTGATCGGCGGGCGTCAGGGTCTGCGCCGTGACGAAATAGTCCGGCAGTTCCGCATCGGCGCCGAATTTTTCGCGGTAGAGGCGGACGGCGTAGTCTTCGACCTCCTGCTCGGCGAAGGAATTGTCGGGTTGGCGGGTCTTGCGGAGATAGGTGAGATCGAAGATCGGTTCGATTCCTGATGAGACATTTTCCGCGAACAGCGAAATCGTCCCCGTCGGCGCGATCGAGGTGAGCAAGGCGTTGCGAATGCCATGCTCGAAGATTCCGGCTTTGATGTCGTCGTCCAGATTGCGAACCGTCTCGCCGGCCAGATAGGCGTCCCGGTCGAAGAGCGGGAAGGCCCCCTTCTCCTTGGCGATACCGATCGACGCGATATAGGCGTGTCGATTGAGCAAGCGATTCCAGCGGGCCGCCATCGCGGCGGCCTCCGGCGTCCCATAGGTCAGCCGGCACATGGCAAGGGCGTCGGCGACGCCGGTGACGCCGAGACCAATGCGCCGCTTGGCCAGCGCTTCCTCCCTCTGTTCGGGGAGCGCGAATTCCGACACGTCGATCGTGTTGTCGAGCATGCGCACGGCAATGTTGGCGAGGCGTGCAAGGCCGCCCTCATCGAGGTGGGCGCGCTCCGTGAAGGGGTCGCGCACGAGCTTGGCGAGATTGTTCGAGCCGAGGAGGCACGCGCCATAGGGCGGTAGAGGCTGCTCACCGCAAGGATTGGTCGCCGCGATCGTTTCGCAATAATAGAGATTGTTGCGGGCGTTGATACGGTCGATGAAAATGACGCCGGGATCGGCGTAGTTGAAATTGGCGCGCATGATCTGGTCCCAAAGGTCGCGAGCCCAGATCGTGCGGTACACCTCGCCGCCGAACACGAGTGGCCAATCCTTGTCTGCGTCGACAGCCGCCATGAAAGCGTCGGTGACGAGGACGGAGAGATTGAAATTGCGCAGGCGAGTCTTGTCGGCCTTCGCGGCGACGAAGGCCTCGATGTCGGGATGATCGCAGCGCATCGTCGCCATCATGGCGCCGCGCCGCGTGCCGGCCGACATGATCGTGCCGCACATGGAATTCCACACATCCATGAAGGACAAGGGACCGGAGGCGTCGGCCCCTACGCCTTTGACGAGCGCGCCCTTCGGGCGGAGTGTCGAAAAGTCATAGCCGATGCCGCCGCCGTGCTGCATGGTGAGCGCGGCCTCACGAAGATGCGAGAAGATGGCGTCGAGATCGTCCTCGATTGTTCCCATGACGAAGCAGTTGAAGAGCGTCACGCGGCGCGAGACCCCTGCCCCAGCGAGGATGCGTCCTCCCGGCAAGAATTTGAAATCCTGCAACGCCGAATCGAAGGTTCGCTCCCATTGCTCGGGATCGTTCTCGACGCTCGCGAGGGCGCGGGCGACACGGCGCCAGCTGTCTTCGACGGTCAGGTCGATCGGCTCTCCGGCGGGTGTTTTCAGCCGGTATTTTTCGTCCCAAATCTGTTGCGAGATCGCCGGCAGCGTCGCGCCTATCGGGCGCGATGGGGTTGCAGATATCATATTCATGATTTGCTCCTCGAGCACTGTATGGTTTTCTCCGATAAAATCCCGAAGGCCGCCTCTCGCCCGTCGGGGCAAGGGCGCGCGGAACGCGCGGGAGCCTCGGCGACGGCCCCTTGCGGCGATGGGCGCGCAGGCGGCACTCGTGTCTTCAATGATTTTCGGTTCTCGTTCCTTCTTGCGGCCTTTGCTCACGGCCTCCGCAAATGGCTCGGGAGCTTCCGCCAATTGATCGGCTGGCGTGGCGCCCCACGTCGCCGCTCTGCATCGCGCAGGCGTCCTCTGACGCTGTGCTCGTCTGGGATATCGTCGACGAAGAGCGACGGCGCTCCGAAGCCGCGTCGGAAAGCGCAGTAGGAAATGCTCACGCGGCGCATTCCGCGCGTCAGCGCGACGTACGCCAGCCGGCGCTCCTCATCGCCGTCCCCGTAGTCGGAGGGAAACACCCCGGCTTCCCAAGCGGGAAGAAAAACATGCGGGAACTCGAGGCCCTTCGCCTTGTGCAGAGTCATCAGGCGCACGCGGTCGGTTTCGTCCTCGCCGGGACGACTGGTCGCCAACGCTGCGTGGTCGAGGAGCTCGCGCGCCGTGTGGAACTCGCCGGCGAGTGAGATCAGCTCCTGCAGGTTTTGGAGGCGATCCTCCGAACTCTCAGCCTTGCTGTCACGCAGCATAGTGCGATAGCCGCTCGCGTCGAGCAGCAGCGAGATCTGATCGGCGAGCGTGTGCGAGCGGTCCTCGCCGATCCGGCACAGCTGGTCTGCGAACTGCAATCCGGCGGCGCGGCATTTTGCCGGCAGCTCGGCGGTGTCGAGCGCCCGCAGCAGCGAGACGTTGCGGAAGGAGGCCTCCGTCTCGACCGCTTGCATGGCCTTGGCGCCGAAGCCGCGGCGCGGCTCGTTGATGACGCGACGGAAGGCCTCGTCCGATTGACGATCGTCGGGCGTCGCCGCGAGACGCAGAAGCGCGAGCGCGTCCTTGACCTCGGCGCGCTGATAGAAGCCGACGTCGCCGACGATCACATGCGGAATGCGGGCGCGCATCAAGGCCTCTTCGAAGCCGCGCGACAGGAAGGAGCTACGATAGAGGATGGCGATCTCCTGCCACCCCGTTCCCTCGGCGTGACGGGCGAGCATCTCCTCGACGACGCCGGCGGCCTCCGCCTGGGCGTCGCGATAGGCGACGATCTCGATTCTGTCGCCCGCCTCTTTTCGCGTGTAGAGCGTCTTGCCGAGACGCTTCTTGTCCCGAGCGATGACCGCGTTGGCGGCGGCGAGTATGTGGCCGGTCGAACGGAAATTCTCTTCGAGCCTGACCCGCTCAGCGCTCGGAAAGTCTTGATGAAAGCGGCGGATATACTCGATATCGGAGCCGCGCCATCCATAAATCGCCTGATCATCGTCGCCGACACAGAATACGCGACCATGCTCCGCCGCAAAAGACTTCAGCCAAGCGTATTGGGCGAAATTGACGTCCTGATATTCGTCGGCGGCGAGCCAGTCGAAGCGCGACGCCCAGCGCGCGCGATAGGCGTCGTCCTTGCGCATGGCCAGGGTCGGCCACAATAGCAAGTCGCCGAAATCCGCCGCGTTCGCCTCGCGCAGCGCGCGCTGATAATCGGCGTAGACGCGCGCCGCGGCGCGCAGCGCATGGGGATCGATCGGTTCGCGGGAGCGATCGCTTTTGGCGATCTTGGATTCGACCCAGGCGGCGGCGCCGGCCGGCGTGATCAGATTGTCTTTGAACTTCGCGATGCGATTGCACATCATCTTCAGCGGATCGCGCGCATTGGCGTCGCCGCTCTCCTCGCCATCGAGGCCTTGCGCCTTCATGACGCGCTTGACGAAGCGGCGGCTGTCGTCGGCGTCGACAATGTCGAAATTCGGCCGAAGTTCCGCGATCTCCGGCGCGTCACGGAGCTGACGGGCGGCGAGCCCGTGATAGGTGCCGAGCCAGGAGGGAGCCGCGTGGCCGTCGAGCGCCGCGCGGATGCGCGACGCCATTTCGGCGGCGGCCTTGTTGGTGAAGGTGACGGCGAGAATGCGCGAAGCCGGAATGCGGTCGACGGCGATGCGATGCACGACCGCCGCCGTCAGCGTCGATGTCTTTCCGGTGCCGGCTCCGGCGAGGACGAGGATCGCCCCCGTGTGCGCCGCCGCGCGCGCCTGCTCCGGCGTGAGGGTCACGGCCATCCTGTCGAAAGCCTCGGCGGAGGGGCTATGCTCGGCCGCCGGTTCGTCGAAGCAGGGCTCGAAGCGGTCCCACTCCTCCATGCCGGCGAGCGGATCGACGTCAGAGTATCTCGACATGGCAGTTCGCTCCATTGCAGCGGATGAGTTCTCCGCGTTGTGTGTCGATGGTCGTGAAGACGACGAAGTGATTGTCGAAGTAGAAGGCGCCTGTGTCGTTGCGTTCGCCGTCGACGACGACGCCCTCGACGATTTGCGAGCCGTCATCGGCTTCGACCTGAACGAGCGTGTCCAGGCCCCGTTTGCCGGTCGGGATGTGTCGGCAACGACGGCGCTTCGCCTCGGGCAGCCGGGAGAAGGCTTCGGCCAGTTGCGCGAGCGTGTGGTCGATCGCGCTATCGTCGAGTGCGTCGGTGACGTCGATCGCGTCGCCGAGCTCACCGAGCCTTTGCAGGAAGAGTGCGCTGGCGAGCTTCGGCGGCCACGGCTCCCAGGGCGACATGCCGTCCGGCGAGGGCAACGGGTCGTCGTCGAGCGGATCGAGCGTGATCTGCAGGCTCGATCTGACGTCGTCGCGACTCCAGCCGACGATGTGATAGGCTTCATTCGCCGCCGCCTGCCGGTCTGCGCGCTTATGGAGGGCGTAGCTCTCGTCGGTCCACGGCGGCAGGCGGTAGCGTCGATCGACCGCTTGTTGGAGCCGCCGATCGAGCCGTGCGAAGCCCTCGCCGAGATGCGGCTTCAAAGGCATGATCGGATCGAAGCCGCCGACCAACGCCTCGGTCGCATCGTGCAATAGCTCGCGCAGAGCCTCACGGGGCGCGAGCTTTCCTTCGCGTTCGCGCAGGGCCAGAACGGCGAGGCTGTGCTGGGCGACGCTGAGCGGCAGGTCCCATGCCGAATATCCGCCCCAGCGATAGGTGCGCGACAGGCCGATCGCCAGATCCTCGTCGGTCCAGGCGTCCGGCTTCGGATCGAGCAGGTCGAGCCGACCGCCCGATTTGAGCAACATCCAGGCGCGATGTGATGTCATGGTGTGGTCCTTTCTCTCTGGGCGAGCATGTCGTTCCAGTCGCTGTCCTCGACGGGCGGACGCAGTCGCTCGAATGGGACGCCGGCGGCCGCGGCGATCAGCTGGTGGCGGGCCGCGTAGCGGTCGCCGGCGGGATTGGCGTCGGCGGCGCTGCAGAAGCGCGAGCCCGGGATGGGTGCCAGGCGAGCGACGATCGCCTCGATCTGAGAGATCGTTTTCGGTCCCATGCCACCGCCGGTCGCCGCATACAGCGTGTCGGCGCGAATGTTCTCCAAGGCGGCGAGGCTGAGCGCGTCGATCGGCGCCTCGGCGAGGGCGAAGCGCGTCGGCGGCTCCGAACCGCCGGGCAAGCGGAACAGGATCTTGTCGCCGCCTCGCACCGATCCTTTGAAATCCAGTCCGCGGATTTCGATATGGGTGACGGCTCCCCGGTCGTCGTGATGGGCGAACCAGGCGCTTCCGTATGGCCCTTCTCTCACGACGTTGGCGGCGCGAGCCGTCTCCAGGACGCTCGGGGGAAGGCGGCGCTCGTCGGTGAGATATCGCCAGACCGGCGATCCGCGCCGAAGCCGGGGGCGCCGCGCCCATCTGATCGGGAGCGGCAGATCGGGGGATCGTCCCCTTTCAATGTCGGCGGCCGGAAAACTCGGCTCTATCCCGGTGAACCGGCGCAGCACCTTGCGGACCTCGCCGAAATTCAGGCGGGGTTCAAGATGCTGCACGAGATCGAAGACGTCGCCTTTCGCGTCGCTCTGCGGATCCCACCAGCCGCGGCCATCGTGGTTGACGATCAGGATTTCTCCCCGTCCGCGGCGATATTTGAGGCAATGCCTCGTGCTCTCTCGGCGGTCGAGCCGCCATGGCGGCGTCGAGCGCTCCAGCAGCGCGGCGCAATTCGTGCGCGCGCGCAAGATTTCGATCTCCTCGTCATGTCTCATGGTCTCTCGGCGCTCCCTTCGAGTTTCACGGGAAGGGCCGGAGACTTCGATTCCTCCTTTTCCTTTCCCAAAACACCGTCGGCAGACCGCGAGGCGGCCGCGCCGCAAGGGCGCGCGGAACGCGCGGGAGCTCGGCGACGAACCCTTGTCGGCGTGGCCGGCGCTAGCGGTAGCCATGTTCCCTCTTCCTTTGCTCCGGATTCCCATTCGTGATTCACTTGTGCGCGAATGCGAAGCGGGCGGGCGTGGAGGGCCGGCATGGCGGCGATGGACGAGATCGCGATCCTGTTGCAGGGCCGAAATGCGGAGGCGAACCGCCATCGGGCCTGGCGCGTCGAAGCCGGGCGCGATCTGTTCGGAAAATGGATGGTGCGCGTGTCCTTCGGCCGGATCGGCTGCCGGGGGCGGACTTTTGCGCGAGAATTCTCGTCGGAGGACGAGGCCTGCGCTTATGTGCGCGACGGCCTGCGCCGCCGGAAAGGCGCCATTCGCCGCTGCGGGGTCGAATATCGCGTCATCGACGCGTCGCCGGCGGCGCTGCCTCTGCTGGCGACGCTCAGAATATCGAGCGACCCGATGAAATTCGAAGCGGCGGGGCCTCGCCTTGAAGCCTGAACGGCCATCGGATGCCGCCGCGTCGCGGGAAACGCTCGTCGGCTCCGTCGAACGCGTGACTTTTCACAATGAGGAGAATGGATTCGCCGTTCTGAAGGTCAAAGCGCGCGGCAAGCGCGACCTCGTGCCGGTCGTCGGCCACGCCGCCTCGATCTCGGCCGGTGAATATATTCACGCTGTCGGCGTCTGGATCACCGATCGCACTCATGGGGTTCAATTCAAAGCCGATTTTCTGAAGACGACGCCCCCGACGACGGCGAAAGGCATCGAAAAATATCTCGGCTCCGGGATGGTCCGAGGCATCGGCCCCAAGCTCGCCGCGAGAATTGTCGCCGCATTCGGCGTGGCGGCCTTCGAAACCATCGAAGCGGCGCCGGAAAGGCTGCGGGAGGTGTCCGGGATCGGGGAGTTTCGCGCCAATAAGATCGCCTCCGGCTGGGCCGAGCAGAAGGCCGTGCGCGACATTATGGTGTTCCTGCATTCGCATGGTGTCGGGACTTCGCGAGCGGTGCGCATCTTCAAGACCTATGGCTTCGACGCCATTCGGATCATGACCGAGGATCCCTATCGGCTCGCCCGCGACATTCGAGGGATCGGCTTTCGGACCGCCGACGCCATGGCCATGAAGATGGGCGTCACCAAAGAAGCGCCACAGCGCGTCCGCGCGGGCGTGTCCTTCGCGCTGCAGGAGGCGACCGACGACGGTCACTGCGGCCTACCGATCGAGCGCCTGCTCACGCTCGCGGTCAAGCTGCTCGACGTCGACAAGGCGATCGTGCGGACGGCGCTCGATCACGAGCTCGCCGGCGCGGAAGTCGTCGGCGACACGATCGACGGGGAGCCCTGCATCTTCTTGCGCGGGCTTCACACCGCCGAGCGCGGCGTCGCCGAACGGCTGCGGGCGCTGCTCCGAGGCGCGCCGCCCTGGCCGCAGATCGACGTGGAAAAGGCCGCCCCCTGGGTCGAAAAGCGGACGGGAAAGACCCTAGCGCCGTCGCAGCGCGCGGCGATCGAGATGGCGCTCCGCTCCAAAGTCGCCGTGATCACCGGCGGTCCCGGCGTCGGCAAGACGACCTTGATCGACGCGGTTCTGCGCATTCTGGTCGCCAAGGGAACGAAAATTCTGCTCGCCGCGCCGACCGGCCGCGCCGCCAAGCGCATGGCCGAACAGACCGGCATAGAGGCGAAGACCATCCACCGTCTGTTGGAGATTGATCCCAAGACCGGCGGATTTCGGCGGGGTCCGGACAATCCGCTCGACTGCGACCTGCTCGTCATCGACGAAACCAGCATGGTCGACACTTCCCTCATGTACGCGCTCGTCAAGGCGATCCCCGGGCCATCGGCGCTCTTGCTGGTCGGCGACGTCGATCAATTGCCGTCGGTCGGACCGGGCCAAGTGCTCGCGGACATCATCGAATCCGGAGCCGTCCCGGTCGCACGCCTGACCGAAGTATTCCGGCAGGCCGCCGAAAGCCGCATCATCGTGAACGCCCATCGGATCAATCGCGGCGAAATGCCGGAATTGCCGCGGCGCGGTGAGGATTCGGATTTCTGGTTCGTCGACGCCGAAGATCCCGAGAAAGGGGCCGCCAAGGTCGTAGAGATCGTCCGAGATCGAATTCCGCGGCGTTTCGGTCTCGACCCTATCCGCGACATTCAGGTGCTCTGTCCGATGCAACGCGGCGCGCTCGGCGCGCGAGCGCTCAATGTCGATCTGCAGAAGGCGCTCAATCCCGACCCGCCGGCGAAGGTGGAGAAATTCGGCTCGATCTTCGCGCCGGGCGACAAGGTCATGCAGATCGAGAACGATTACGATCGCGACGTGTTCAACGGCGACCTCGGAACTGTCGTGCGCATCGACGAGGTCGAGGGCGCGCTCGTCGCGAGCTTCGACGGACGCGAGGTGGACTATCCGTTCGGCGAGCTCGACGCCTTGGTCCCGGCCTATGCGACGACGATCCACAAATCGCAGGGCTCGGAGTATCCTGCCGTCGTCGTGACGCTGGCGACGCAGCATTACACCATGCTGGCGCGCAATCTCGTCTACACGGCGGTCACGCGCGGCAAGCGTCTCGTCGTTCTCGTCGGTCAGCGCCGGGCGCTGGCGATCGCCGTGAGAAGCGGCTCCGGTAGAAAGAGATGGACGAAGCTGAGGGAGTGGTTGGATCCTCGTTGATCTCGACGAGGAACTATTGTGCCCTTGCGGCGAGCCCGAGACGCTGGGCTCGTAAACGAGGCTCGTGAAAATGCAAATCACGACCCCTCTCACTGGCGAGCGACGACGGAGCCGCGGGCATGGACTTAGGAAACAAAAAAGCAGGCAATGGCCCGCAGGTCGAAGCACGGGGCCAGGAAATCGTGCGCCTACACCAGATGCTGGAGGATTGGCGGGACCTCCGTCGTCTGGCTTATGCCGAGGGTTGGCCAGCGCCCGCCGCCCAAATCATCGACATCGAAGTCTGCGCGCTGCAACGGGATGTCGCCCGGCAAGTCCGCGAATTATTTTGAAGTCGAGAGGACGCGAATGACAGATCCGATATCCAACGGCGCCTATCATGTCGTACCGCTCGTTGGGTCGCCGGGTGGCGACCTGGGCGCCGACGAACAGCGCCGTGCCGACCGGCGACCGCCTTCGACGTGGCGTTCTCCCTTCCAACGTTCGGATTCGTGGGTGACCGGCGCCATGCCGGCGAGAGCCTCCGCGTTGGCGTTGGTCATGGTTCCCGGCGGCGATCTCCTCACCTTTCTCGGTGCGGGCGGCATAGACGGGGAATTCGGTTGCGAATTCCAGGCAAAAATCAGAAAATCGCGGTCAGCAAAATCAATGCCTTACAACGGCTGACTTTCGCTTTTTCCTAAATTTGGGAAAAAACAGAATTGTCGCGGCATTCGGCGAGGCGACCTTCGAAACCATCGAAGCGGCTCCGGAAGGGCTGCGGGAGGTATCCGGGATTGAGGAGTTTCGCGCGATACCCGTTTGATGGCAATCGCCAGCAGGGGTGTCTCGGCGTTGCAATCAGCGCCGCAGGCCACTATTTCTCGCATCCATCGATTTTCGGCATGACGACTTGGACTTGCTTTGGGAACGAAGCCGCTGACGACCTCTTCCAAACATCGATCGACCCGGCCCCGCGCATGCGGGCCTTCTCCCGATACATGCCTGGAGAGACGAAATGGCTACCGGAACGGTGAAATGGTTCAATGGTCAAAAGGGCTTCGGCTTCATCCAGCCCGATGAAGGCGGCCCGGATGTTTTCGTTCATATTAGCGCCGTCGAGCGCGCCGGTCTGCGCGATCTGCGCGAAGGCCAGAAGGTGAGCTACGAACTCGCCCAGGACCGCCGCACCGGCAAAACCTCTGCCGATCAGCTCAAGGAAATCTGAGCCGACGCACGAGTGGCGGTTTTCCGCCGCATCGACAATGGGTCGCTGTTCGCGGCGGCCCATTTTAGAAGAGGTCCGCCTCGCGCCCGGGCTGGGATACGCGGTGTCCGCGATGGGCGCCATGGCCATGCCTGTGGCCGCAATGGTCATGCCCGTCGCCGTGGTCGTGGTCGCCGTGATCATGATCGTGGTCGTGACCGTCATGATCGTTGGTCACGGTGGAGGCTTTTCTATCGGTCGGGGCTCGCCTCAGCGCAGGCCCTCTCCAGTCCGCGATACGCGTTCAGCTAAATTTTGTCCTGAGAGCGCGAGGCCTTAAGTGTCTCGAAAGTAGTGGAGCAATCTAGGTCAGCGAGGACGTGAAAGTATGGCCCTGTTCAAGAATTCCGATTTTGGCGAGCGTCGAAACGCCGCCGAGGCGGCGAAAAAAGCAAAGCTGGAAAAATTCCGCGTCTTGACGGCCCAAATCAATGAGGGCGCGGCCGAGCGGCTGACGGCCCGGCAGGCGATCATCGCCGCGCGCGAGGCGCGAGCCGGAGAACGCGAAGCCGCCCGCCTCGCCGCCGAAGCCCGCGCGGCTGAAGACCGAGCCGCGCGCGAAACTGTTCTGAAGGCCGAGCAGGCGGAACGCGACGCGAGAGCCGCCGAACAGGCGGCGCGTGACGTTGCTTCTGCGGCCGAACGCAAGGCGGCCAGAGACGCACGCTATGCCGCCCGAAAGGCCCGCAAATAGCGACGACCGTCGCCTGACCGGCGATCGGCGTCCGCAAATGGTCGAACAGCTATTGCGAGAGCCGCAATGTGCTGAACATCGACACTTTCGGCATGACCAATCTGACGACGCTGGTTCAGATGGTCTCGGCGGACATGGGCTGCGCGCTGCTCCCGGAGATGAGCCTGCCGATCGAAACGGCGAGAGGAAGCGTCCGCGTGCTGCGGATCGAGCCGCCGGAGCCGCGCCGGATCATCGGGCTTCGTCTGACGCAAATCCTCGCGCCGCGGCGACGAGTTTCGCGCCCTCGGCCGGCTGATCCCAGCGTCGCGACAAAAATCCGTGCGCGCCTCCATCCTGACAATTTCACTTGACGCTTTCAGGCGCCGGACGTTCTATTTTCTCCGTTTTGTGAGGCTCTTTCCCGCCTCGACGGCCAGCGGAACGTAGCAAAAGCTCCGCCCGCCCAATGATCCTTGATAGGCAGCATCTCGCCTATGGCGGAATAATCGAAATTTCACGGACGTGTTCGGCACCGCAAGCGTCAACGACGTCTCGTCGGCGGCGATGATATCGACTTCGAGCGCCTCTCCAGGGCGGTCTATGTCCGTGAGAGCTATTCGCCTTTCCACGATAATTGCTCCCGAAAAAATCTTTGAAACGAGATCAACGCCAATCGTGCGGCTGGCCCGAAGACTTCAGCTCTTGTTTGGCGGGACGTGACAACGAAAGGTGGCGACGAACAGCAGCGGAACGAAGAAGATGGCGAGCGTCGTCGCTGCGATCATGCCGCCCATGACGCCGACGCCGATCGCGTTTTGCGCGGCCGAGCCGGCGCCGCCAGCGAAGGCGAGCGGCGCGACTCCGAGGATGAAGGCGAAGGAGGTCATCACGATCGGGCGCAGCCGCTGGCGCGCCGCGAGCAGCGTCGCCTCGATGACATCCATTCCCACCCTTTGGTGGTCGAGCGCGAATTCGACGATCAAAATTGCGTTCTTGGCGACGAGCCCGATCGTCGTCAGCAGGCCGACCTTGAAATAGACGTCATTGGCCTGGCCGAACATCAGCGCGGCGACGAGCGCGCCGAGCACGCCGATCGGCGCGCACAGCATGACGGCGAGTGGGACCGTCCAGCTCTCATAGAGCGCGGCGAGGCACAGGAAGACGACGAGGACCGAGATCGCATAGAGCGCCGTGGCCTGATTGCCCGAGAGACGCTCCTGCCGCGACAGGCTCGTCCATTCATGGGCGAATCCAGATGGCAGACTGGCGACCAGACGGTCGATCTCCGTCATGGCGTCGCCGGAGCTGGCGCCGATCGCAGCCCCGCCCTGGATCTGGACGGCGGGCGATCCGTTGTAACGTTCGAGGCGCGGCGAGCCGAACGCCCAGCGGCCGGACGCGAAAGACGAGAAGGGCGCCATCTCGCCCGACGCGCCGCGGACATGCCAACGGTCGAGATCGTCCGGCTGCATTCGGAAATCGGCGGCCGATTGCAGATAGACCTTTTTGACGCGGCCGCGATCGATGAAGTCGTTCACATAGGCGCCGCCCCAGGCCGTCGACAGTGTGGCGTTGACGTCGGAAAGCCCGACGCCGAGGGCGCTCGCTTTTTCCTGATCGACCTCGATCGCAAATTGCGGCGTGTCGTCCTGGCCGTTCGGCCGCACGCCATTCAAGAGCCTGCTCCGCGCCGCTGCGGCGAGCAGATGGTCTCGCGCGGCCAAGAGCTTTTCGTGGCCGGCGCCGGTCATATCCTCGAGATAGAAATCGAAGCCGCTGCTCGTGCCCAATCCCTCGATCGCGGGCGGCGCCAGCACGAAAACCTGCGCGTCGCGAATGCCCGAGAGCGCCGCCGTCGCGCGCTCTGTCACTGCGGTCGCGGACATATCGGACGCCTTACGTTCTGAAAAGTCGCGCAGGCCGACGAACGCCATGCCGACATTCTGGCCGAGGCCGCTGAAGGCGAAGCCCCTCACTGTCATGACGCCATCGACGGCCTTGCCCTCCTGATCGAGGAAATAGCGCGTCACCTGATCGAGCGCACGTTCCGTGCGGTCGCTGGTCGCGCCGACAGGCAGCTGCACGCTGACCATCAGATAGCCCTGATCCTCCTGCGGCAGAAACGAGCTCGGCAAGCGCGTGAACAGCGCGGCGGCCGCGATCGTCATCACGGCGAGAGCGGCAAATCCACGTCTCGGGCGCCGCAGAACAGCGGCCGCGCCATCTCGATAGGCGTCGGCGCCGCGTTCCATGTTGCGATCGAACCAACGGAACAAGCCGACCTTCTCCGCGCCCGGCTTCGGCGGACGAAGAAGCGCCGCGCAGAGCGCCGGCGTCAGGATCAGCGCGACGCCGGCCGACAGCGCCATGGCCGAAACGATTGTGACCGAGAACTGGCGATAGATGACGCCGACCGAGCCGCCGAAGAACGCCATCGGCACGAAGACCGCGGACAAGACCGTCGTGATGCCGATGAGCGCGCCGGTGATCTCGCTCATGGATTTGACCGTCGCCTCGCGCGGCGACAGGCCTTCCTCATGCATGATGCGTTCGACATTCTCGACCACGACGATGGCGTCGTCGACCAAGAGCCCGATCGCCAGCACCATGGCGAACATTGTGAGCGTGTTGATCGAATATCCCGCCACCGCCAGAACGCCGAAGGTTCCGAGCAGCACCACCGGCACGGCGAGCGTCGGAATGAGCGTGGCGCGAATATTGTGCAGAAAGGCCAGCATGACGAGAAAGACGAGCGCGATCGCCTCGATCAGCGTGTGAGTCACCTGCTCGATCGAGATTTTGACGAAAGGCGTCGTGTCGTAGGGATAGACGACTTTCACGCCTTCGGGGAAAGTCGGCGCGAGCCGCTCGATCGCCGCTTTCACCAATGCGGCCGTATGAACCGCATTCGCGCCCGTCGCCAGATTGATGGCGAGGCCGGTCGCCGGCGCGCCATTATAGGTGGAGGCGCTGACATAATCCTCGGCGCCGAGCTCGACGGTCGCGACATCGCCGATGCGAACAAGCGATCCATCGGCCGCGCTTTTAACAATGACGTTCCGGAACTGCTCCGGCGTCTGCAGGCGACTCTGCGCCGTGACGGTGGCGTTGAGCTGCTGCCCTCTGCGCGCCGGCAGACCGCCGAGCTGTCCTGCCGACACTTGCGCGTTCTGCGCCTGAATCGCGCTCGCGACATCGCTCGGGTTCAGCGCATATCCGGCGAGCCTGTCCGGATCGAGCCAAATGCGCATCGCATAGCCGGCGCCGAAGAGCTGCGTGTTTCCGACGCCTTCGACCCGTTTCAGCGTGTCGTTGAGCGCGCTCTTGACGTAATCCGACAGATCCGTGCCGGTCATCTTGCCGTCGGTCGAGACGAAGCCGACGACCATCAGAAAGGCATTCGACGATTTGGTGACGGTGAGTCCATTGGACTGAACCATGGTCGGCAGCAGCGCGGTGACGAGCTGCAGCTTGTTCTGCACCTGCATCTGCGCCACATCCGGATTGGCGGCGTTGGTGAAGGTGAGGGTGATGTCGGTCTGGCCGGTCGATGTCGACGTCGAGGTCATGTAGTCGAGATGGTCGAGGCCGGTCATGCCTTGCTCGATGATCTTGGTGACCGAATTCTCGACCGTCCGCGCATCTGCTCCAGGATAGGTGGCGGTGATCTGGATCGTCGGCGGCGCGATCTCCGGATATTGCGAGACCGGCAGGCCGATGAGCGCCAGCAGGCCGCCGAGCATGACGACGATCGCGATCACCGAAGCGAAGATCGGACGGACGATAAAAAATGCGGAGATCACGCGCGTCAGCCTTTCGCCTGGATTTTCATCGTCGTCGGCTCACGCTCGCGCAGGTCGCCGGTGGCGTCGTCGATCACGACCTCGACGCCTGTCGCCGGTTGCCCGGCGCGCACGAGCTGCAGGCCTTCGACAACCACGCGGTCGCCGTCGCCGAGCCCCGCCGTGACCAGCCAATTATTGCCGACCGTCCTGCCGACGGAGAGCGTGCGCTCTTCGATCTTATCGTCCTTGCCGAGCACCAGCGCCGTCGCCTGCCCCTTGACGTTGCGGACGACCGCGCGCTGAGGGACGAGGAACGCGCCGGGCGCGACGCCTTCCTCGACGATCGCCCGGGCGTACATTCCCGGCAGAAGCAGTCGCGACGGATTGGGGAAGACCACCCGCACTGTCGCGGTTCCGGTCGTCTGGCTGACTTTGGCCTCTGTGAATTCGAGCCGTCCGGTCATCGGATAGACCCAGCCATTTTCGAGCTTCAGCTTCACATCGACTTTGCGCTCCGACGATCGGACGCGGCCCTCGTCGATGGCCTGTCTCAGATCGAGCAAGGCGGCGCTCGATCGGGTGAGGTCGACATAGATCGGATCGAGCGTGCGAATGGTGGTGAGCGTGTCGGCCTGACCGGCCGTCACCAGCGCGCCTTGCGTGAGCGAGGATTTGTCCGCGCGGCCGCCGATCGGCGCCTTGATCGTCGTATAGTCGAGATTGATCTTGGCGCTCGCGACATTCGCCTGCGCCGTCGCCACATCAGCGCGCGCCTGGGCCAGAGCCCCGACGGCCTCCTCGAGATCCTGCGTGCTGACGGCGTTCTTTTTTATCAGCCCTTGATAGCGCTCGACCTTGGCTCGAGCGCTGGGCACGGCAGCCTCGGCCTTCTGCAAGGCGGCGAAGGCGCTGTCGTGCGCGGCACGATAGTGGGCGGGATCGATCTGATAGAGCGGCGCGCCCTCGGCGACCTCGCCGCCCTCCTGGAACAGCCTCTTCTGAATGATCCCCGCCACTTGCGGCCGCACTTCCGCCACCAGCGAAGCAACAATGCGGCCGGGCAGCTCGGAGGAGATGGCGACATTTCGAGGATGCAAGGTGACGACGCCCACCTCGGGCCGCTCGGGCGACGCCTTGGCTCGGTCCCGCGAAATGAAGTCGCATCCGGCGAGCGCGACGCCGGCGGTGAAGGCGGCGATCGTCGGACGAAAATTCATGGCGCGCTTTCGAGAATATTGCCGAGGCTTCGGGTTCGATCGTGACCTACGCCGTCGCCGTTCGAGAATCGTGCAGATTCGATGGAGATTTGATGGAGACCGCGGATGTCCGCGCTCTCGAGGCGTCGGGGGCCGTTTGCAGCGGCCGGAAATTCGGCCATATGTCGGGGCGGCCAGAGCACGCGAAGGCGCCGTCCCACCCGCGAGGACCGATGAGCCCAGTCAGCAAGCCCGCGAGCGTTCGACGATGAACGAGCTCGTTCTCATCGCCGACGACGAACCGGAAATCACCGCGATTCTGGATGCCTATCTGGCGCGGGAAGGGCTGCGAACCGTGAGCGCTGCGGATGGCCGGATCGCGCTCGATCAGCATGCGATTCTGAAGCCGGACATCGTCTTGCTGGATGTGAATATGCCGAATGTCGACGGCTGGGAGACTCTGGCCGAGCTGCGGCGCCGCGGCGATACGCCGGTCATCATGATCACCGCGCTCGACGAGGACATAGAGCGCCTGCAGGGATTGCGTCTCGGCGCCGACGATTATGTGGTGAAGCCGTTCAATCCGGCGGAAATCGTCGCGCGCGTCAAAGCGGTTCTGCGGCGAACCAATGCCCGCGCCGACAGCTCGGTCTTGCGGATCGGCAAACTCGAGATCGATCTCGAAGGCTTTCTCGCCAAGGTGCGAGACGGCAATGCGACAGCGCCCCTGCCCCTGACGCTGACGGAATTCCGCCTCCTCGCGCATATGGCGAAATCGCCCTCGCGCGCGTTCAGCCGCAGCGAGCTGGTCGACGCCTGTCTGCCCGGCGGCGACGCGCTGGAGCGGACCGTCGACAGTCATATGAGCAATCTGCGCCGCAAGCTCGACGAGGCCGGCGCGACCGGCCTGATGAATGTCGTGCGCGGCGTCGGCTATCGGCTGGCGGCGCCATGACCCGCTATCGTTTGAGCCGACAGATCACGCTGTCGATGAGCGCTGTCGTCGCCGTCGCGGTGATGATCGTTTTCGTCGGCTCCTTCACCTTCTACGGTATCTATCTGACCTACTACCCGCCGCCGCCCGGGCCGCCGCCGCTTCTTCCCGAGGCGCCGGACTTCGTGCTGATCGCGGTCCTGCTGCTCGTTGCTCTCGTCATCGCGATCTTCGCTGCGCTTCGCTTGACGAAGCGGATTCTCGTGCCTCTCAACTCGCTCGCCGAAGGCGCGCGCAGCATCGCCGCCGGCGATCTCACGGCGCGGGCCTCGCCCGGCGACAGATCGCTCGGCGAAACAGCTCGCCTGGTGGACGACTTCAATGCAATGGCGCAACGCCTCGAGGACAGCGTCGCGGCGATGGCCTCCTGGAATGCCGCGATCGCGCATGAGCTCCGCACGCCGTTGACGATCCTGCGGGGCCGGCTGCACGGCCTCGCCGACGGCGTGTTCGAGCCGAGCGACGAATTGTTTCAAAACCTCCTGTCGCAAGTGGAGGGCTTGTCGCGCCTCGTCGACGATTTGCGCATCGTCACTCTGTCGGAGAGTCGCCGGCTGGAGATGCGTTTCGAGCCGACCGATCTCGAGCGGGAGATTAGACAGGCCGTCGACGCCATGCGGCCCGCCCTCGTCGAGGCCGGCTTCACGATCGAGATCGACGCTCGCCGAATCGTCCTGGCCTGCGACGGCGTTCGATTGCGGCAGGCGCTGCTCGCGCTTCTCGAAAACGCAGAACGCTATGCGACGCCGGGGCTTTTGCGCGTTTCGACAAGAGCGGAGGAGGACAACATCGCGATCGCCGTCGAGGACCAAGGGCCGGGCCTCACTCCCGACTTCACGCCCCATGCGTTCGATACATTCAGCCGGGCGGAAGCCTCACGCTCGCGTCGACATGGCGGCGCGGGCCTCGGCCTCTCCGTGGTACGCGCCATAGCGGAAGCGCATCACGGCCGCGCGCAATACAGAGCGTCCGCGACCGGCGGCGCAATCTTCGAGATCGTTCTGCCGCTCGCCCGAGCGCGCGATCGCATCGGCGGCGACGCGCCTGCCGAATGACGGCGCCGCCGTGAAACTGATCGAACGAGCATGGACGATCGAATGACAGCTTCGCCTGCCACGGACCGACCCGAGAACGATTACACGAAACTCGCAGCCACGCATGTGTCTCTGCGCCGCATTCTCGGACTGTTCGAGCCTTACCGCGCCAAGATCGTCACTGTCGTGCTCCTGATGCTCCTCGGCGCGGGCGCGGGCATGTCATCGCCTTTTCTCTTGCGGGCAATCATCGACGAGGCTCTGCCCCGTTCCGATCTGCATCAGCTCGTCGCGCTGGTCGCGGTCTTGCTATTCGTCGCCGGCTTATCGACGTGCCTCAGCACGACGCAGGTGATATTGTCGGTCAGGATCGGACAGGCGATCATGCATGATCTGAGGGTGAAGGTGTATTCGCACCTTCAATCCTTGTCTCTCGGCTTCTTCACGGCGACGCGCGCGGGAGAAATTCAGTCCCGCATCGCCAGCGATATTTCCGGGCTGCAATCGCTGGTGACCACTAGCGCGAACGAGCTGGCGCGTTCCTCGGCCACGGTGGTCATGACCGCCGCGGCGATCCTGCTGCTCGAATGGCGATTGGCTCTCTTCGTCTTTCTGATCGTTCCCGGAACAGTGGCGATCAGCAATCGGGTCGCGCGAATGCGCGAAAAGCTTCTTTTCGAGCAGCACGAGCGCATCGCCGACATGTCGTCGGCGATACAGGAGACGCTTTCGATTTCCGGCGTGATCCTCGCCAGAACGATGAACCGCGGCCAGCATTTGTCACATCGCTTCTCGAGCCTCTCTGGTGAGGTGGCGGAACTCGAAGCCCGCGCGCATACGGCGGGCGAATGGCAATGGGCGCTCATCAACCTCGCGCTCTCCGTGCTTCCGGCGCTGACGCTGCTGGTCGGCGGACTGCTGATACAGGCCGACACGCCGATCACCATCGGCACGCTCGTCGCCATGATCGCGCTACAGGAGCAGCTATTGTGGCCGCTCGAGCAGCTTTTGGATATCGCGCGGGAGATGCGAACGACCCGCGCGCTTTTCGCGCGGATCTTCGCGTATCTCGACAAGCCGGTCGAGATCACGCAACACGCCGACGCGGTCGCACTCGACCGGGCGGACATGCGCGGCGCGGTCCAGGTAGCAAGTGTCTCGTTTTTCTATCCTGGCGCCGCGACTCCCGCACTGCGCGACATCTCCATCGACATTCCGGCCGGCGGCCATGTCGCCATTGTCGGCGCGACCGGCTCCGGCAAGACCACGCTCGGCTATCTCCTCGCGCGACTCTATGACGTGAACGCAGGCATCATCTCCTTCGACGGCGTCGATATTCGCGCGCTTCGCTTCGAGACGCTGGCCGACATGCTCGGCGTCGTGACGCAGGAACCCTATCTGCTCCATGCGACCGTCGCAGAGAATCTGCGCTTCGGCCGCCCGGAAGCGTCCGACGATCAGCTCGCGAGGGCTGCGCGCATCGCCCAGATCCACGAGACGATCATGGCCTTGCCCGACCGCTACGAGACGCTGGTCGGGGAGAGAGGCTATCGCTTTTCGGGCGGCGAGAAGCAAAGGCTGGCGCTCGCGCGCGTTATCTTACGCGATCCGCCGATCCTGCTGCTCGACGAAGCGACCAGCGCCCTCGACGCCAAGACAGAGCACGCCATGGCGTCCGCGCTGGCTGGGCTATCGCAGGGACGCACGACCATTACGATCGCCCACCGCCTCTCGACGGTGAGGCAGGCCGACCAAATCATCGTCTTGCAGAAGGGCCGGATCGTCGAGCGCGGCACACACGACGAGCTCGTTTCCCAAGGACGAACCTATTCGGAACTGGTGATGCGGTCGCATCTCGATCGGCAAGATGCGTTATGGAGGGTGTAGCTCTCGTCGTTCCACGGCGGCAGGCGGTAGCGTCGATCGACAGCTTGTTGCAGCTGCCGATCGAGCCGTGCGAATCCTTCGCCGAGATGCGGCTTCAAAGGCGCGATCGGGTCGAAGCCCCCGAGCAACGCCTCGGTCGCATCGCGAAATAGCTCGTGCAGAGACACACGGGGGATGAGCTTTCCTTCGCGTTCGCGCAGGGCCAGGACGGCGAGGCTGTGCTGGGCGACGCTGAGCGGCAGATCCCATGCCGAATATCCGCCCCAGCGATAGGCGCGCGACAGCCCGATCGCCAGATCCTCGTCGGTCCAGGCGTCCGGCTTCGGATCGAGCAGGTCGAGCCGACCGCCCGATTTGAGCAGCATCCAGGCGCGGTGCAATGTCATGGTGTGGTCCTTTCTCGTTGGTCGAGCATGTCGTTCCAGTCGCTGTCCTCGACGGGCGGATGCAGTCGCTCGAAGGGGACGCCGGCGGCTGCCGCGATCAGCTGGTGGCGGGCCGCGTAGCGGTCGCCGGCGGGATTGGCGTCGGCCGCGCTGCAGAAGCGCGAGCCCGGAATGGGCGCGACTGGACAACCGGGTCCTCGATCGCCGCGCGATACGCTCTGCGAAAAGCGGCCTCGAAACGACGCCGCCTGCTTCCGCCGCCGCCCCCTCCACTGCTCATTCAGGGCAAGGCCCTCGCGGCGCATTCCACCTCGGTCGCGCTGCGCATCGGGGCGGCCATCAGCCTCGCGATCGGAGCGGATGTGCTCGTCGACGTCTTCTCCTATGATTCGCGGTCTCTGCCGACGATCATCACCGCTCTGGCGGGAATCGCGATTCTGCTGAGCGGCGTCTACCGAATTTTGGCCGCCGCCCACCGGACCATGGCGCATTATCTGCGCACGCTTCCGGTTCGTCCGGCCTATTGGCCGGTGCGCGACATGGCGCTGGTCGCGGGGGTCGGCGCGCTGCCGCTGCTCCTGCTGTCGATCCCGGCGGCAACGCATCGACTGGCCGCCTCGGCGACGCTCCTCGGCCTCGCCGGAGCCGACTTGGCGCTTCTCGCCGCTATGCGCTTCCAGGTCACGCATGGCGGGAGACACGCCGTGCTGCTCACCGTGGCGCTTGCAGGGCTCTGGTCCACCGCGGCGATGGCCGCCATCGCGCGATGAAGGAGGAGCCGATGCTGCGGGTAGATGGCTTGAGCAAGTCCTACGGCGAGAAACGCATTCTGGATGGAGTGAGCTTTGCACTCGGCGCCGGAGTCTTTGCGTTGCAGGGCGCGAACGGGATCGGAAAATCCACACTGCTCGCGCTGCTCGCCGGCGCCGAGCCCGCCGATGGCGGAGACATTTGGATCGATGGGCGCAATCTACGCGAGGAGCCGCGCCCCGCGCGCCAGCTCTTGTCCTATGCGCCCGATGAAAGCCCCGCCTATCCGTTCATGACCGGGCGCGAGCTTCTCGACTTCGTCGCCATGATCAAGAAGGCGCGCGTTGCCGATGTCGCACTCGGCCTCGTCGAAGGCTTCGCCCTCGGCGCTGTCCTCGACACGCGCTTTTCCGATCTGTCGCTCGGCTCGCAGAAGAAATTCGTGCTCTGCGCGGCATGGATCGGGGAAGCGCGGGTCATGCTGCTCGACGAGCCGAGCAACGGGCTCGATCTCGCAGCGCGAGACCTTCTCGCCCGGATGTTTCGCGCGGAGGCGCGGTCCAGAACCATAGTGTACGCCAGCCATGACGCGGAATTTGTCGAGACCGCGGGCGCGGCCGTCATCGCGCTCGAAACTCTGCTGATGAACCGTGGCGCTTGCAGCTCGGCCCGGACATAGACCCGATAGAGAAGACCTATTCCAAGCTGAACCACTCCACTCGCGTCACGTCATCGAACGGCTTGCGATGAACTATTGGGATCATCGTGGAATCTTCCACAAAACGCACTCTAAGAAATTGCCTTGGGTGTTGATGTTGCGCGGTCATGGGAGACGAAGCGTGAGATCGTCCCGCGGCCGGGCCATCTCCGCGGCGGATTTGCGCCCGGAGGCGAATGCGAGAGGAAGCGGGCTATTCGCGTTACGAATACGATCTCGCATGAACCATAGCGCGCCTTCGAAGGCCTAAGAGCCGACCCGACCGGGCGTGCGCGTCCATTCAGATCTGGACGTCGCGGTCAGTCACCGCGAGAAGATGCAATCGGCCGCTCGAGGCGCACACGCCTGTGGCTGCGTTCCGCTCGGCGACCTTCGAACCCATTGAACCCGTGGCAGGCGTAGCAAAGGCGGTGGTCGAGGGCCGCGTCGGATAATCGCAACTTTGGCGACGCCATCATTTCATGCGCACGAATGTCGGCTTGGTCCAACAGCTTCCAGCCAGTTCAATCATCGAACGCTTCAATGGCTTTGACCCCGGCCCCATAACAGTCGGCTCGTTCCCCCGGCGGTCCATCGCCGTTCTCATACAAGATGAGCGGTTGGCGGCAGTGGCAGGACCGCTCGTCGCTGATCCTCCCGGCCTTGTCGATCCTGCACCACTCGCGCCGTTCGGGAATCGCCGCCCAAGCCACACCATGATCGAAGGGGCCGACCGCGTCGAATTGTGGCGCGATGAGGAACTTGCCGTCTCCATCGACAAATCCCCACTTGCCTGCCGCCTCGTCGCGTTGCGCGGCTAGGCCCTCGGACATTGGGTGGCGTCGCGGCAACGGACGTGACAGGACAGAGGGATCGCGGGCAAGTTCAGCGACGAGCGCCTTGTCGAGACGAACCCACCCTCTCTCGAGTTCGACTTGATAAGGACTATCAATCAGTTTGTGGGTCATTTTCAGCGGACCGAGCAGAAATTCGCCTTCTCCGTCGATGACGGCCCAAAGGTTGTTGTCGACGACACCGGCTACACCGTCATAAAAGTCGCTGGCTCTATCGAAGTATTGGCGCGCCAATAATTTTCCGTCGCGCGTAATGTAGCCATATTTACCATTTTTCTCGGCTAACGACTGACCGTCACAGTGCAGCTGCACATATTGGAACCATGTGTCCGGCACCGCCACGCCCTGCGCGGAAACGATTTTCACCAGTCCGTTTTCGAACAAAAGTCGGCGTCCATCGGAACATTGCGGCGGATCTCCGTCCAAGAGTCTTGTTTTGGCCTTGTCGGCCCATACCAACGCCCCGTCGACAGACGCCACCAGCTCTTTTTCGAACGAATGAGCCGAGGCCGAAAGACGCACCTTCCTCTTCGTAAGCACAACGCCGTTGGCGTCAATTTCGCCTTCCTCGCCATCGAGAACGTAGGACGCTGTCCCATTGTGGAAAGCGCCGAGCTTGTCGAATTTTGGCTCGATGACGATTTCGCCGACTGCGTTGATAGCCCCCCAGCGTCCGTTTCGTCGCACTGCGGCGCGGTCCACGGCGTCGTCGATCTGTCCTACAATCTCGAAGACGCCGTCGCCGACAGTCGTTCCGTCTAACCGCGTCAATCGCCACCCCCCGTCGTAACCGGGAAGTTCGTTCGACCAGAACATCGTGCTCGGCTTCTTGGAAAACGGCATCACCTGTTCGTATTTCGGCTCGATCCGCCAAGCGCCGCCTGGCGCAACGACGCCCCATTTATTGCCCGTCGGATTAAAGGCGTGAATGGAAACAGAGTTGAGCGAATCGAGGTGCCTATATCCGAAGTAGTCCTTATCTCTGGTGGAGCGGGCGGAGAGGAAGGCGTCATTCGACAGTCGCACAATCACGCCATAAAGGGCCGGCAATATTGTTTTGCCGTCGCCGTCGACAACGCCGATCCGGCCCCTGTCCATGAACAGGGCCATGCCGCCATCGAAAGCGCTCATCTTTTCGTAGATCGGCGGAATAACGATTTCGCCCTTCTCGTTGATGGCGCCGTATTTCTTGTCCTTTAGAACGACGGCGCGCCGGTCGAAAAAGCGATCCGCCCAATCGAACTCCGGGCCGACGATAACCTTGCCGGCGGCGTCGACATAGCCGCATTTCGCACCTTCAAAACGGCAGGAGGGGATCGGCGGCCCACCGCCATATGCGGCTCCCATAAGAGCTGCGGCGAACACCGTTACAGCGAGCTTCAACCTCGCCCGTACGTTCTTCTTGCTCGGGTTGCAGCGTTGTTCGCAGTCGGCGTTTGAAAGGGATATCATCGACGTGATTCTAGCGCGAACAGATCCAATTTAGCTAGACGAATTCGGTCCGATTTTATGGGCTGTGATGCGATCCGCCGCACCGCGATCGGAAAGGCGAAAAACAGAGTGACCTGCTCCCAGTTGCGCGACCAGTCCTGCGCGATCGACGGATATTTCTTGCCCCAGGCGGAAGCCCGGGGACTGGAGATCGTGCGCCTCCACCAGACGCTGGTGGATTGGCGAGATCGCCGACGGCTGGCCGACGCCGCGGGTTGGCCGACGCTCGCCACGCACGTCATCGGCGTCGAAATCCGCGCGGTGGAGCGGGAGATCGCCCGGCGAGTCCGCGAGTTGTTTTGAGGTCGCGCCGACGCGAATGGCGGATCCCGCACGCATCAACGGGGCGACGCCGATCTGCGATGGCCGACCACGGTCACGGACGCCGGTATCGGCGGCGCGCGCGGGCGGCCCGAGATTTCGTCGAACGCGCGTTATGGAACCCTTATATTCCTCGCGATCGTAGGTGGCGGATGATCCGACCACATTTGCCGTCTTGCAAGGAGGCACCCGAATGGATCTTCGGATACAGGACAGAACCGCTATCGTCTGCGGCGCCTCTCGTGGGCTAGGGATGGCCTGCGCCTTGGCGCTCGCCAATGAGGGCGTCCATGTCACACTCGTCGCTCGTCGCGCCGAAGCCCTGCAGATGGCGGCCGAACGAATTGCTGAGGCGACGGGAACACAGCCCGGCTTCGTGGTCGCAGATGTCGGCACGGCGCAGGGGCGCGCTGCGGTCCAGGCGTCGAACGCTGATCCAGACATCCTCGTTACCAATGCCGGCGGCCCTCCGGCCAAAGATTTCACAGACCTGACGCGCGAGGATTGGGAGCAGGCGCTCGACGCCAATTTCCTGTCCGCGGTCGAGATGATTCGGATGTTTGCGCCCGCTATGCGTGCACGGCGCTTCGGCCGGGTCGTCAACATCACGTCGGCGACAGTCAGAATGCCCGTCGAAAGACTCGACCTCTCCACCTCGACCCGACTAGCGCTCACCGGATATGTGGCGGGGGTCGCTCGACAAATCGCCAAGGATGGCGTGACGATCAACAATCTACTACCTGGAACTGTGATGACGGAACGACTCGTCGAGCTTGGGGCGACGGCGGATGCGCTGATAGCCCGTGTGCCCGCCGGAAGGGCCGGAAAGCCGGAGGAGTTCGGAGCTGCATGCGCATTCCTGTGCAGCGAGCAGGCCGCTTTCATCACCGGCCAGAACCTTCTCGTCGACGGAGGACTGTGCACGCTGACCATCTGATCGCCACGCACCTCCGTCGTCGAAGAGCAGCGGCACGGTAGCGATGACGCGCTATCGCCCTCGCTCATGCGGGCGCAGACCATGCCTCTAGGGCCTGGACACCGCAGCCTCATGCCACTCAAATCCTTCTTACGGAGCCTTGAAATATCCAGAGCTCAGGTTATTGGCGACCGATCCGCGGATCTCTGGGAAACGAGCACCGCCTAATTGCCGGTCATAATGCTGAGAAAGCCATGCGAGTTTCGTCTCGATTCCGGTCGTCGCAGGCTCTTTTGTCATTTCAATGATCGCACGAAGTAGCTGAACGCCTTCCCCGAAGTTCTTTGCAAGAGCGTCGGGATCCACGATTTCGACCGTGTTCGGATCATTGACGTCGCGGAAGCGCACCAGAAGCGGGATCTCGTCGCGCGTTAATTCCGCGGAAGCATTTAGCCCATCGAGCTTGTTTTCGCGTTCTTCGGCCGTGTAGCGACGGTCAAGAACCCCAGTTCGTTCAAAAACCACTTGCGGCAGTGCTAGAAAAGATTGCCTAGGGCCACCGCCTCCAAGTAGGGCGTACAATATACCTCTTTTTCCAAGATCGACGGAAACCGCTTCGCCACGTAACTCCCAACTCATCGGTATTTGATTAAGCGAAACCGCCGCCTTGGTCACAAGGATTTCGACCACAGCCGCTCCGCTTTTTTCGCCCTCGGGCGTCTCGACAAAAAGAGTGAGACGATAGCGATATTTCCAACTCCACTTGCCGCAACCCGACAACAACGTGGTCCCTGCGATCGCGAGACCGAGCAAAACACAACGCCGGGTGGTCATGCGAAGCTGCCTCCGGCGTCTCGCGAAGATCACCAGGATACGAAGGCGATCGCGTCGCCAACGCAGATGACACGACATTTCGCGAGTTGGAAGTGTAGTCGGCTGCCAATTCGCATAGCCTCGTAGAGAAAGGGCGTCAACTGGCTCTGGTGCAGACGGCGAGAGCGGCCGGCCGGGTCTCCCGCGCCAGCGGCGAGGTGCAAGCGCAACGTCGAAGCGGACGTCGCCGCGGTCCGCAGAAATCTGGTCGAGCGGCGCCGGAATCGAATCGGCGCATGCCGCAGCGTCACGGCGATGTCACGTAAACTCGATACAGGCGCGTTGACGCCACGCAGGCTGATCTCAAGCGGCCGTCGTCACGGACTTCCATTCCGCCATCGCCCTGAGGCGATGCAGCCGGATGGCAATGGCGGAACGCCTGGAAGGCCTGGATGGAACGAAGAGATTGCGGATTGCCGAGAAGACGTCGACGAAATGTTGTAGCCCGCGCCATGATCGAAACCCCTGCATCACTCGCTCGCGCTTTCGTAATGGGACATGGGAGTTTTCTGCGCGATTGTTCAAACCCTTGTGCGATCGATGCTCGACGCGAGGCATGATCTTCCGGCGCGCCACGGCATAGGAGCCAAGCTTGTCGGTGACTATGCGCTGTGGGCGACAGCCCTGCTTGTGAAGAAGGCGTTTCAGCAATCGCTGAGCCGCTTTGGCGTTACGGCGAACCTGCAAGATTTCGTCGAGAACATATCCGTCTTGATCGACAGCGCGCCAGAGATAGCGCTTTTCACCGTTGATCGAGACAACGACTTCGTCGAGATGCCAAACGTCGCGACGACCGGGCTTTTTGCGTTTCAGACGATGGGCGTAATCGGGACCGAATTTCTTGGCCCAGCGACGGATGGTTTCGTAGGAGAGATCGATCCCCCGTTCGAGGAGCATTTCCTCGACCAAGCGCAGGCTGAGTGGGAATCGGAAATAGAGCCAGATGGCATGGGCGATGATCTGCGGCGGGAAGCGATGGCGCTTGTAGCTCACGGGCGACGGTCTCATGGCCTGAGGATCGGCCCTCTCGCCTTACCCGCCCGTTAATGTGACATCGCCCCTCCGAGAGGCCGACTCACGTGAGGGATTCCCGAATCGGCTGAAATTTGATTCGACTTGGCGAACACATGGAGGTTCGCCATGGCGGCGGCGATTGGGCTTCGAGGCGATTACGACGCGCGTTCCTTGCGGGCGATAGCGAAGCGTTCGAAGGACGGGCCGCAAGCGCGCCGTCTCCTCGCCCTGGCGTCGATCTATGATGGCGGCGCACGAAGCGAGGCGGCGAAGATCGGCGGCGTCACTCTCCAGGTCGTTCGCGACTGGGTGTTGCGTTTCAACGCCGGCGGGCCAGACGGGCTCGTCGATCGCAAGGCCCCCGGACAACCCTCGCGGCTTGACGCCACGCATCGAGCGGCGCTGGCCGCGCTCATCGAGGAAGGGCCGACGCCGGCCATCCATGGCGTCGTGCGCTGGCGGATCGTCGATCTGTGCCAGTGGACATTCGAGGAGTTCCGCGTCGTCGTCTCGGAGCAGACCATGAGCCGCGATCTGCGCAAGATGGGCTATCGCAAGCT
>NZ_LUUM01000250.1:0-31930 GCF_001644125.1 Methylosinus sp. R-45379 | reverse complement strand
GTACGCAGTGTCTGGATAAGTGGCCGACCTGTCGAGCTGCATGATCAATACGGAGCTCGGCCTGCCCACGGACATCGAGAACCATGCGAGCTATCTATCATTTTGGATCGAGCGTTTGAAGAGTGACAAGCGTGAAATCTTTCGCGCGGCGGCGGCGGCGCAGAAGGCGGCTGATTATTGCCTCGCCTTTCATCCCGACTTCGCCGAAAGCCGAAGCGTTTCCGATGAACAGGACGCCTCTGATAGCGACGCGCCCCTCGTCGAGGCCGCGTGATCGCCATGATGCGCGGCCTATCGACGAACCCCGAAGACGGCGAGCATCCGCATGCTCTCTCTCGCCCCCAATCCTCCATTGCTCCCGATCTGAGGAGCTACGACTACATATTGATTGCGCTGTCCGGCGGAAAGGATTCGGTCGCAGCGCTCCTTCATCTTCTCGATCAGGGCGTCGATCCCGCTCGTATCGAATTGCATCATCATGACGTCGACGGTCGCGGGCCACCGACGTTCGATTGGCCGATCACCGCAGGCTACTGCCGAGCGATCGCCGAGGCCTTCGACCTTCCGCTCTCCTTCTCATGGCGTGACGGAGGCCTGCGCCGCGAGATGTTGCGCGACAGCGAGCCCACCGCTTCGGTGATGTTCGAGACGACCGACGGAAATGTCGCGACATTCGGCGGTCGCGGCGGTCCGGGCACGCGTCTGCGCTTCCCCCAGGTCACGGCCGATTTGCGGCTTCGCTGGTGCAGTTCCGTCGGGAAAATCGACGTGATGCGAAGCATGATCTGCAATTCGCCCCGCTTCCTCGGCAAGCGAACGCTCATCATCACCGGAGAACGCGCCGAGGAGAGCCCAGCGAGGGCCCGCTATCTGACGTTCGAACCGCATCGCACCGATACGCGCGGCGGAGCCCGCCGGCCTCGCCACGTCGATCATTGGCGTCCGATCCACGGCTTGGAGGAACGACAAGTCTGGGATCTGCTCCGGCGTCACGGCGTCGTTCCGCATGTCGCCTATCAGCTCGGCTTCGGCCGCGTCTCCTGCATGCATTGCATCTTCGCCTCGCCCGACCGGCTGGCGACGATCAGATGGATGGCGCCGGAACGCTTCGAGATGATCGCCGAATACGAACGGCGCTTCGGCTGCACCGTCAAACGCGACGCTCCCATCCATGCCGTCGCCGATCGCGGCAGACCCTATCCGGCCGCGCTCGCTCGGCGAGATCTCGTGCAGCTCGCCATGTCCGCGTTTTGGTCGCCGGCGATACGCACGTCCACCGAGCGCTGGCGCCTGCCTGCCGGCGCCTTCGGCGACGCCGCCGGTCCCGGCTGAATTCCGCAGTTCTCGACCTCCCTTTTTCACAATCCGTTTCGCGCCTCCCAGAGGAGACATCGACATGTCCCGCTCCTACACGCATTTTTCCTGCGTTCTTCCACTCGGCCGTTCTGAATTCGTCCCTCCGGCGATTGCTCTCTATGAGCAATATGCGGACGAGCTCGACGCGAGATTTGAGCGCGTCTGCTTCACGGTGAAAGCCAGCGACGCCGATAGAGGATGTCTTCGCATCGTGTCGGGCGACGACGGCGATCCCGAACAAGTGATTGCATTCGTTCAGCGCTGTGCGAGGACGTTCGGATTGACCGGCCTATGGGGTTTCCATTGGAGTCAGGGCTGCGTGTTCCCCTCGTTCGATGCTTTCGGCGGCGCGGCCTGCCTGCTCGATCTCGGCGCGCAGCGCATCGTCGACAGGATCGATTGTCGGCGCTGGCTCTCGGAACGCATCGCGCGTGACAAGACGCCCGCGGCTCGGCTCCTTCGGCCCCATTCGTGACGCCGCGCAATTCGTAGGCGTGAAAAGGAGAAATCGAAAAAGAAGAACATGAATGGAAGGCGTTACCGCGAACGAACGGCCGCCGCAAAGGGTGGGTCGCTCCGGCCGCTTCGCTGGGCCGGATCGATCCCGGCGCACGAGGCGCCGCCTTTGCCCCAGCCGTTCGTCCTCGGTGCGTGATCGGGGTCTTCGAGAAGAAGATCGAGAGGAGACTCCGATGGAAAATTTAAGCACGACAGGATCCGAAATTCGCGACGCCGCCACCGCCGCGGCGTTCGACCTCGACGTCTTCGACCACGCCGCCGCGCGCCGCGACGGCTGGGTCATATCCGATTGCGGCAGCTATCGCGACGGCGCGCCTCGCATCGAGCTGCAGAAGTTCGACGACCCGGAGCAAGGTCCGCCGAAATTTCGCGACGACAGAGAGGCCTGGGCGCATGTCGTCGCGCGCGCGCGTTCGGGCTCGGCCCTTCACATCCGAGCGCTCGATCTCGTCGATCGACGCGAGCGTTCCGCCATAGAAGCCGCCTTCGGACCCTGGTGAGTCCGTCGACCGCCGCCTTCCCGAACCTTCCCCTTCGCACATTCGTCGCCTCTGCCCATGCCCGGCCGCCCAGCGCGCGCCGGGCTTTTTCGTGCTCGCCGAAAGGATTTCTCGCCATGGCCAAGGACAGCAATCAGCTGACGCTTTCTCTCTTCGATTCGACCAGCCTCTCCGGGGGATTGACGCTCGACGGCGGAGGCTTCCGCCCCTCGACCGATCGCCCAGAAGAAGACGAAGCGCCCGCCGTCGCGGCGGCGCCGGCCATTCCTGCCCAGGACTTCGTGTTGCGCGGCGACCGCCAGCTCGCCCACCGATGGAAGGCTCGCGCCGCCGACAATCTCGCCGCCATTCGGCTCGCGCAGGAAATCGAGGCCGAGAAGCGCAACGCCACGCCCGAGGAACAGGAGGCCCTGAGCCGCTTCGTCGGCTTCGGCGCGCGCGACCTCGCCGATATGATGTTCCGCCGCGCCGGCGAGAGCTTCGCCGAGGGCTGGGAGGATCTGGGCGAGGAGCTGGAGCGGCTCGTCCCGCGCGAAGAGCTGGCGAGCCTCGCCCGCGCCACGCAATATGCCCATTACACGCCCGAGTTCATCATCCGCGCCATCTGGCGCGCGGTCCAGCGCATGGGCTTTTCCGGCGGCGCGATCCTGGAGCCCGGATGCGGGACGGGCCTCTTCTTCGCCCTCGCGCCGGAAGGCCTCGTCGGCAAATCGAGCCTCACCGGCGTCGAGATGGACGCCACGACCGCGCGGATCGCCGCTCAGCTGTTTCCGAACGCCTGGATCCGGCGCGAAGACTTCACCAAGGCCCGCGTCGCCGAGAGCTTTGAGCTCGTCATCGGCAATCCACCGTTCAGCGATCGGCGCGCGCGTCTCGACGGAGCCGAGCGCCTCGACCTTTCGCTGCATGATTATTTCATCGCACGGTCGATCGAGCGGTTGAAGCCGGGCGGCCTCGCGGCCTTCGTCACCAGCCGCTGGACCATGGACAAGGTCGACGACAAGGCGCGCGCCCATATCGCCGCCATGGCCGATCTCGTCGGCGCGATCCGGTTGCCCGAGGGAGCCATGAGCGCCGCTGTCGGAACCGACGTCGTCGTCGACATTCTATTCCTGCAAAAGCGCGCCCCCGAGCAGGAGCCCGCCGGCGCGCTCTGGGACGGACTGGCCGAAGCCGTCGCGGCCGAGGATGGCGAGGAGGCTCTTTCGATCAATCGGTATTTCATTGATCATCCCGAGATGGTCATGGGGCTCCATGCGCGGACCAGCAGCGCCTATGGGCCGACCTACACCTGCCTGCGAAAGGATCGCGCCACGCTCGACGTCGAGATCGACGCCGCCGTTTCGCGCCTGCCGCGCGGAATCCATCAGCCGAGCGAGCGATCGGCGGCGTCAGCGGCGAGCCGGCCCGCCCTTCGCGTCGGGACGGCGGCCGAAGGCGCGACGATCAAGGAGGGCAGCTTCGTCATCGTCGACGACGCGCTGATGCAGATCATCGACGGCGCGCCGCGCAAGATCGAGGTGCGCGGCGGCAAGGGAACCGAAGGCATTCCAGCAAAGCACGCCCGCATCATTCGCACCCTCATCCCGATCCGCGACGCCATCCGCGAAGTTCTGCGCGCCCAGGAGGCCAATGAGCCCTGGGGTCTGGCCCAGACGCGCCTGCGCATCGCCTACAACAGCTTCCTGCGCAATTTCGGAGCGATCAATCTCACCACCATCACCGAGACGACCGATCCGAAGACCGGCGAGGCGCGCGAGACGCAGCGCCGGCCCAATCTCCAGCCCTTCCTCGACGACCCCGACGTCTGGCTCGTCGCCTCGATCGAGGACTATGACGTCGAGACCGGAACGGCGACCAAAGGTCCGATCTTCTCCGAGCGCGTGCTGCATCCGCCGGCGACGCCGACGATCGAAAGCGCGGCCGACGCCCTCGCCGTCACCCTGCACGAGCTCGGCCATGTGGACATCGACCGCATCGCCGACCTCCTCGGCCGTTCGCGCGACGAAGCGCTCGCCGAACTCGGGGATCGCGTCTTCCTCGACCCGCAGACGACGATCGAAGGCTTCGAGAGCTGGCAGACCGCCGACGCCTATCTGTCCGGCCCAGTGCGCACTAAGCTCGCCGCCGCGATCGGCGCGGCCGAGCGAGATGCGCGCTATCGGCGCAATGTCGAGGCGCTCGGCCCGGTCCAGCCCGAGGATCTGAAGCCCTCGGATATTTCCGCCCGGCTCGGCGCGCCCTGGATCCCGATCGACGCCGTCATGGGGTTCGTCGCCGAGGTCATCGGCGTGAAGGCCTCGATCCGCCACACCGTCGAGATCGCCTCCTGGACCGTCGAGCTCTCCGCCTTCTCCGGCCGCGCCGAGGCGACCTCCGAATGGGGCACGGCGCGCCGCAACGCCGGCCTGCTGCTCGGCGACGCGCTCAATTCGTCGATCCCGCAAATCTATGACGTCTGGAAGGAGGATGGCAGAGAGCGGCGCGAGCTCAACGCCGCCGAGACCGAGGCCGCCAAGGAGAAACTCGCCAAGATCAAAACCGCTTTCGAGCGTTGGGTCTGGACCAATGTCGAGCGGGCCGAGCGTCTCACCCGCATCTACAATGACCAGTTCAACAATCTGGTCCCGCGGCATTTCGACGGAGGCCATCTCCAGCTTCCCGGCGCGAGCAGCGTCATCAAATTCTACGACCACCAGAAGCGCGCCATCTGGCGCATCGTCAGCGCCGGCAAGACCTATATCGCCCATTCGGTCGGCGCCGGAAAGACCTTCACCATCGCCGCCGCCATCATGGAGCAGAAGCGGCTCGGCCTCGTCGCCAAGGCGATGCTGGTCGTTCCCGGTCATTGCCTGGCGCAGGCCAGCCGTGAATTCCTCCTGCTCTATCCGAACGCCCGCATTCTGGTCGCCGACGAGACGAATTTCTCCAAGGACAAGCGCCAGCGCTTCCTCGCCCGCGCCGCGACGGCGCAGTGGGATTGCATCATCATCACCCACAGCGCCTTCAAATTCGTGCCGGCGCCCGCCGCCTTCGAGCAGGCGCTCGTTCAGAACCATCTCGCCAGCTATTCCGAATTGCTCGAGAAGATCGACGGCGACGACCGCATCTCGCGCAAGCGCATCGAGCGCATGAAGGAAGGCCTGGAGGCCAAGCTCGAATCCTTGCAGAGCCGCAAGGACGACCTCCTGACCATCGGCGAGATGGGCGTCGACCAGCTCATCGTCGACGAGGCGCAGGAGTTCCGCAAGCTCTCTTTCGCCACCAATATGACGAGCCTGAAGGGCGTCGATCCGGACGGATCGCAGCGCGCCTGGGACCTTTTCGTCAAATCCCGCTTCGTCGACGAGAAGAATCCCGGCCGCGCCCTGCTCCTCGCCTCGGGCACGCCGATCACCAACACGCTCGGCGAGATGTTCACCCTGCAGCGCTTCATGCAGCCGGAAACCCTCGAAGAGCGGGGCATTCATGAGTTCGACGCCTGGGCGGCGACCTTCGGCGAGACGCGCACCGAGCTCGAGCTGCAGCCGTCGGGGCTCTACAAGCCGGTCACGCGCTTTTCGGAATTCGTGAATGTCGCCGATCTCATGGCCATGTATCGCTCGGTCGCCGACGTCGTGCTCAAATCGGACCTGCGCCATTATCTGCGTTTGCCGAGCATCAAGGGCGGCAAGCGCCAGATCGTCACGGCAGAGCCGAGCGCCGCCTTCAAGGCCTATCAGAAAATCCTCGCCCAGCGCATCGCCGTCATCGAGGCCCGCAAGGGGAAGCCCGAGAAGGGCGACGACATTCTCCTCTCCGTCATCACCGACGGTCGCCACGCCGCCATCGATCTGCGCTTCGTCCTCCCCGGCCACGCGAATGAGGACGGCAACAAGCTCAACGCCCTGATCGACAATGTCTATTCGATCTGGAGCGAGACCTCCGACCGCCGCTACACGCGGGCGGATGGCGTTCCCTACCTGTTGCCCGGCGCGGCGCAGATGATCTTCTCCGATCTCGGCACGCTCAATGTGGAGGCGACGCGCGGCTTCTCGGCCTACCGCTGGATCAAGTCGCGGCTCGTCGCGCTCGGCGTCCCCGCCGAGCAGATCGCCTTCATGCAGGATTACAAGAAGTCGAGCGCCAAGCAGCGCCTGTTCCAGGATATCAACGCCGGCAAGACCCGCATCGTCATCGGATCGTCCGACACGATGGGCACGGGCGTCAACGCCCAGCGCCGACTGGTCGCGCTCCATCATCTCGACGTTCCCTGGCTCCCCTCGCACATCGAACAGCGCGAAGGCCGCATCGAGCGCCAGGGCAACGAGAATGACGAGATCGAGCTCTACGCCTACGCCACCAAGGGCAGCGTCGACGCCACCGGCTGGCAATTGCTGGAGCGGAAAGCCCGCTTCATCGAAATGGCCATGTCGGGCGACCGCAGCATCCGCCGACTGGAGGACGCCGGATCGCAGGTCAATCAATTCGCCATGGCGAAGGCCATTGCATCGGGCGACCCGAGGCTCATGCAGAAGGCCGGGCTCGAAGCCGAGATCGCTCGCCTGGAGCGCCTGCGCGACGCGCATTTCGACGATCAATACGCCGTCCGCCGCACGATCTCCTCGACCGAGTCCTCGCTCCGTCACGCCGAAAGGCGGATCGGCGAGATCGAGCAGGACATCGCCCGGCGAATCCCGACCCGCGGCGACGCCTTCCGCATGGAGGTGAACGGCGAGCGTTTCGTCGAACGCAAGGACGCCGGCGCCGCCCTGCTCAGAGGCATCCGCGCCAAGGAATTCGAAGGCGCGGGCGGCGACTGGCGCGTCGCCAATATCGGCGGCTTCGATTTGTCCGTAACGGCGAGATCCGTCGAGCGCCAGAAGCTCGCGGATGTCGAGTTGACGATGCAGCGCGCCGGCCAACATCTCGACATCGAATATTCTCACGATCTGACGCCGCTCGGCATCATCTCTCGTCTCGAATATTGCCTCTCGCGCTTCGAAGTGGAGTTGGCCGAGCAGAAGCGCGCCATGAGTGACGCCGCCGGACGCCTCCCGGCCTATCGCCGGCGCCTCGATGAAGCTTTCGCCTACGAAGACGAGCTCGACGCGAAACGCGACGAGCTGGCGGCGCTCGACGCGTCGCTCGCCGCGAATGATGACGGAAACGCCGAGGCCAGCTCCGCGGCCTGACGCTCGTCGGCGGCTTGCCTCAATCCAATCAGGAGACTCTCGATGCTCCCGTCCGCAATCATTCGATCTCTCCGAACACCGCAACTGACGGCCGCCGACTTCACGCCGACCAAATTCCATTCGTCCGACGACAAGGCCTGGTTCGCAAACGCGCTGCTGAAATTCCTCGCCGACGACTGCCCGAAGAGCGGCTTCACCGATCGACTGTATGTGCGCCTCTCCAACAGCTTTGGAAACATTGCCTACTACGATAGGCAAGGCTTCTTCGAGCACTTCTTTCTGGCTTTGGAAACCAAGGCAGAATTCCTTGAGCAGACGCTGCAATGGCCCTGTTATGGCTCAGCGGAATTTACATTTTGCGACGTCGAGATCCTCGTCCAATCGCGGATCACGACGGCGAACCTTCTCGCGATCGTAAAGGCGCAGCGCGACAATGACGTCGCTCGCCGAGAGCGCGAGTTGCTCGAGCGTCTGAAAGCCAAATACGAGCCGATGCCCCGGTCGGATGCGCTCTCCGCTCTGGCGTCGCCGGCGACAGCGCCCGAGCCGCCGACGGTCCTGCGCCAAGGATCGCTGTTCGATTTCTCCGAATGAATGACGTGGCTCCTGCGCGCTGCGATTGTCGATGATCGCGAACGCCGAGCGGAACAAACACGAAAATCAGAATGAAGAAAAAGGCGATTTGCCCCATGCGCGGCCGTCGCCGCAAGAGTGCGTCGCTCTGCTCCCGCGCGTTCCGCGCGCTCTTGCCCCGCCGTCCGCGATCGGGGCGTTCGATCCTCGTCTTCGAAAAGAAGATCGGCAATTCGAATTGAAAGAGGAGATCATCGCCATGGAACTGCGTCACGTCGACCCCCGTAATCTCAAGCCGAATCCCAGCAATCCCCGCCGCATCGCTCCCAGTGAGCATGCCGATCGGCAAATGATCGCCAATATCAAGGCGACCGGCATCACGCAGCCGCCCGTTGTGCGTCCCGACGGCGACGATCTCGTCATCGTCGCCGGCCATGGGCGCGTCCGCGCCGCCATCGGCGCCGGCTTCGAACAGATTATCGTCCTCGTCCGCGGCCCCGACGACGGCGCCGACAATCTCCGCGCGCTCTCTGAGAACGTCGTCCGAGTTCAGATGGGGCCGGTCGACCAATGGCGCACCATTGAAGCGCTCACGTCCGATAATTGGACGGAAGAGGCGATCGGCGATGCTCTCGCCCTGCCCGTGCGCACGATCAAGAAATTGCGCCTGCTCGCCCATATTCATCCGGAGATGCTCGACCAGATCGCCAAGGGCGACATGCCACAGGAAAGTCTTTTGCGCACGATCGCCGCCGCCGGGGCCGACGAGCAGGCTTCCGTCTGGAAGAAGCGAAAGCCCAAGAAGGGCGAGGAGACCGTCATTTGGCATGAGGTCGCTCGCGCCCTCGACAAAAGGCGCATCTACGCCAAAAACGCGAAATTCGGCCCAGACGAAGAGCAGGCTTTCGGCATCGTCTGGGAGGATGATCTGTTCGAGCAGGGCGATCAGGACAACCGCTACACCACCCAGGTCGAGGCGTTTTTCGCCGCGCAAGCCGCATGGGTCGAAGCCAATCTCCCGAAAAATGGAGTCATTTTGCAAATTGACGAATACGGCCAGGGCAAGCTGCCGCCGAAGGCCGAGCGGAATTGGGGACAGCCTAGAAAGAGCGACACGATCGGCCGTTACGTCGACACCCGCGACGGATCCGTGAAGGAAATCGTCTATCGCCTGCCGAAGGAAGAGCCGAAGAAGGGAAAGAATGCAGCCTCCGGCGGGACGTCCGAGACGCTCTCGGAGCCCACTCGCACTCGTCCTGAGATCACGCAAAAGGGTCTCGCGATCATCGGCGATTTCCGCACCGACGCGCTCGTCAGAGCGCTCGTGGAAAACGAGATCGACGACTTCACTCTTCTCAGTCTGCTCGTCGTCGCCTTCGCCGCCGACAATGTCGATGTGAAAGCCAGCGGCTACTCCTCGCCCATGCGTCGAGGCCTCGCGCATCGGCTCGCCAATGAGGGACGCATCACCCAGGACGCCGCCCTCGTTCGGAAGGCAGCGCGCGACATGCTGGCCCATGTTCTCAACTGCCGCCCCGGCTATCATTCGAGCGGCGCCGCCGCCCGCCTCGTCGGAGACGCGATCGGCGCGGATGCGCATCTTCCCAATATGGCGACGGACGATTTTCTGTCGTCGCTTTCGAAGGCTGCGCTCGAAAAGGCCGCCGCGCAGCACTCCGTGCTGCCGCGTCCGCGCGCCAAGGAGACCCGCGCCGCCCTCATCGACCAGCTCGCGGGCGCCACATTCGTGCTACCGGCCGCGCGGTTCGCTCTGTCGGAAGAAGAGATCGCGAACCAACTCGCCCGAGCGGCCGAACGCGCCGAGGAGGACGAGGGCGAGGGCCAAAACGTCGACGGCTTCGATACGGAGATCGGCGCCACCGACGAGGACGGCGACCCGGAAGAGGATCAGCAAGCCGAGGAATTCGCCTGATCAACGCATCGGCGCGGCCGGCTTACCGTCGGCCGCGCTCTTCTGCACGCTGCCATGAACCCCGAGGACGGGAGGTTCGCTCATGTACGCTTTTCAATTCCAGGATGGAAGCTGGCGCATCGACTTCATGACCAACAGTCGATCGCCCCGTCCTGCTCCCAGAACCGAGGCGTACGATCTCAATGAAGCGTCCTACCTCAGTCGCCGCGCCGCGAACGCCGCCATCGACAAAATCCGCGCGCTCGCTTCCGACAGATCTCCTCCCACATCAGAGGAAGTTTCGTCCTGAAGCGCCGCGCATTTGTGAATGTTCGAGCTACGGAGCCTTCTAATGCCGACCTACAGAATTCTACTTGTGGAAGAGCTGGTGGAGAGCGACTGCGCGGAATTCCGAGTCGCCGCCCCT
Organism: Methylosinus sp. R-45379; assembly: GCF_001644125.1. Classification (NCBI taxonomy): domain Bacteria; kingdom Pseudomonadati; phylum Pseudomonadota; class Alphaproteobacteria; order Hyphomicrobiales; family Methylocystaceae; genus Methylosinus; species Methylosinus sp. R-45379. Next base: position 21,469 of record NZ_LUUM01000250.1, on the reverse strand, counting down.
ACAACCCGTGACGCCGCCAATGTTCTCGTCGACGCCCATGCCCGTGCGCGGGAGAAATCGTCGAACTGGGTCTCTCTGCCCGACGGCCAGAGCGCCCGAATCGAGCCCGACAATATCGTTCGGACGCGCGTCTATTGCGTGTTGCTCGACGACAACGGCGACGAGGTCGAGGAGATCGACCTCGAGACGCCCGCCTCGCGAGCACAGCCGCCTTCAGAGGTGGATTTCGAAGACGGTGGCGCCTGATGCGGCAGTGTCATGCGCGACGCGCACTGCCCGACGACGCGAACTAGAGGGCCAGTGCCGCGGTCTTTTCCCTCTCACCGCGACGACACGAACGTCGCCGTCCCATCTTTTCGGAGGCCGATTCCCGGAGGCGTGAACATGGCCAGGACGCAGGTCGACGTCAGCACGGAAATTTTCGGCAGCGCCACCAGCATCGCGCATCTGGCCCAATTCGCATTCGACCGCGAAGACGGCCGAGACATGACCGTCGAATACGCCATGAGGCTGATCCAGAAAGATTGGCCCTTCGAAATCGATCACTCGAAAACAGAAATCGAATGCGGCGTCGGTATTCGTGTCGCCTTCAAAGACGGTTCCGTTCTTCATGTCGGCGCTTGGGCGGACTGACATGAAGCCTTCCCACGGGATGCCCTAACTAGGGAGCTGCGCTATGATACGGCAATATTATGCTCAACGCCGCCAGGGTGGCGACAATCCGAAGGGCGTCGGCGTCATCGCCGTCGGATCCATCTACTATTTGCAGAACGACGGCTATTGGCGTGATCGATTTCGCGGGGCGCCTATTCGCCGCAATCCCTGCATTGTCCTCGCGTTTTTGAATGGCGTCGTCGCCGCTTCCCGTCGCAGCGCCGCCGCAGGCAAATGGGAGGACGTCTATGTGAGCGGACGTTCCGATCTCGCCCTCGTGCGCTCCCTTCGCGATGGGCGCATCCGCAAGATCGCCGTCCGCACATTGATCCTCCACGACGATCTCGGCATGTGCAAAGACGCGGCGGAATATCCGACTCTTCCGCGGCTCGCCGGTCGCAAGTTGCCGCTTCGATCTGTCGCAGCATAACGAGGCCGTCGCGGAGCGCTCTGGCTCTCGACGCACATGTGAAGCAGAGGGCGCCGAAATGTGTCGACAATGGATTCCCTCGGAGCTTTTGCTGTTTGCGAGCGCCAAATCGTCCGCTGAGTTCATTCGTCGGTCTGAAAAGGCGAGTGTGGCGCCATCCGCTCTCGTCGCGACAGATTCGAGGTGAAAGTTCGCGAATCCGAAATCTCGCTTCGCTCGCTCGCGGTTCTTTCGAATAGACGCGCCAAGTCATCGCTGACGCCCGAGACGGGATGAATGAAGGACGCATCGACCATGCGCCCTCGGATCGCTGTCGGACCGTCCAGCACCAACACGACAATGCTGGCGACGGCCGCGCCCAGCGCGCCAGCCCCGACTGCTATCGACAGAGCGCCTGTGAGGAAGGCCGCGACGGATTTCGAAATCCAGCTTCCACTGGGATAAATATCTGACGACGATTCCTTATTCATGATGGCCTCCGGACCTGCATACGGCGACACCACTATCGACCGCATCGCAACCGTGAGCTCGCTGTGCGCGGATATAAATGGAGGATCGAATGCCTGAGTCGCACCCGATCCTCATTCACAGTTCGATGTCGGCGCTCGCCGCTATTTGCACACCACGCGCCCAGGAGTGTACACGCATCGATCAATCGGACTTTTGAAGACAAAAGTTTCGCGCGTTCCATCCTTATATCGGCACACGAGTTTTAGCGGTTGATGCGCCTTTTTGAGATTGTGCCATCCTTGCTCCTTCAAAGAGCCGTCAGGCGTCAGCGATTCTGTGTCCGGCGTGAGTGTCCCCGGCGGGTCCGCTAGTCCCGAAATGATCGTGATCCCCGATAGGTTATTCTTGCAAGGTTCGACGGCGAAGGCCGCCGAAGGAACCATCAGCATCAGTATGGTGAGCGCCTTAGTGCGATACGACATAAAATTTATCTCCCGCTTCATATTGATTGTTCCCTGTCCAATATATCGTCCTGTAATGGGCCGGCTGATTCAACCATTGGTCCATTACCTGTATGCCCTGATCGTTCTGACCGAGGTAAATCGCCGTGTGGCTCTGGCCCGGCGTGTTCGTGTATGTCCCGTCATCGCCAAAAGTCGCGATCACAGTTCCCGTTGCAATGTCGCTAGCGCCCTCAACACGTTCGCCCGGAACCCAGGTCGACGTCAGGCCGACGTCGGATGTCGCCTGCGCCAGCGCGACGCATTGCCCACTTCCGACGCTCTGGCCATTGTATTGACTGTAGTCGGTTGCGATCGTGCCCGCGCCAATTCCGCCGTCGCCATTGTAGCCGCCGCCTCCGCCATTTCCTCCTCCTCCGTTCCCGCCACCCGTATCCGTTCCACCGGTCGGATAGCTGAAATTCGGCGCGCCTTTCTCGCGGTACGTCGGAATCACCGTGGCGGGCAATCCGCGTTCGACGACAGGGGTCGGGTCGGCTATCCCCGGCGTCGGCCCCCACAACGCGCACCCCGCGCCCGCGGCGAGAGCCACCGCAATCAATCGACATGAGACGACGAGCTGTCCTCGTCCTCCGCCATGCCCTCCGCCGCCGGCGTCCGGAGGGGACATATTCATTTTGCGCAACATGAGACCTCCTTTTTCAGAAGGCTCTCAACATTGCTCCCATCGGCGCGAATGTGAAATTCCTGTCAACCGCGAAATCATCATCGCGGATCTTTTGGCCATGTCGTCGCCGCGCCTTTGGCTAATCCCTCATCGCGACGGGCTTCCGGCCGGGGAGACCGGCCGCTGCTCATGCGGGCGCGCGCAGCGTCACCGTCGCTTCCGGCGCTGTGCGATGCGAGGCGAGCGAGGAATTTCGAAGAAGGAAGAATGAAGAATCGAAGTCGAGCGAGAAGCCGCAAATCCCGATTGCACGCCGGCGTTCTACAGCCCCCTGCGAGTCCTTCGGCTCCAGGCGCCGCAGAATTTTCCCCTGTCCGCTGCCGCCCGCTCTACGGCGGGCTCCCGAGCGCGGACATTCCTCGCGCATCAAAATTCAACGGCGCCCGGAGCTCAGCGCTATCGCTCGACCTCCGGCCTTTCGGCCGGAGGCTCCAGATCGCCTTTCCGGCTGTTCGTGAACGCCGTGCAACGGGCTGGGGCCCCGCTCGGAGAAAAGACATGAAAAACATAGCAGAGTTTCAGCTCATCGGACGCGTCGGCGCGGTCAAGAAGGTCGGCTCCACCACGCACGTCACCATCGCGTCGAACTACTCCTACAAAGACGAGGGCGGAGAGTGGAGGGACGACCCGCACTGGAACGAGGTCGTCGTCTTCTCTACCGTAACCACACGTTACATCGAAAAATATATCGGCAAGGGCGATCTCGTTCACGCGCGCGGCCGCGTCCGGCAGAACAACTATGAGCGCGATGATGGCGAGCGTGTCTTCACCGTTGATCTCATCTGCAACGATTTCTCGCGCCTCGCGCAGGCCGCCGACAATCGCGACGGCGAGCACCGCGACGCCGATGCGCGGGACGACTCCTACGGGCGCCGGCAAAGGAGCGCATCTCCTGGCCCGGATGACGCCATTCCCTACTGATCGATTGGCCGGAGGGGAGGCCCTCGACGCCTCCCCTCGTCCCTATTTCGGAGCGCCGTAAACCGGGAAGGCATCAGCCGCCGGACGTCCTCGCCGCGAATTCGTCGGCGCACAACGCATGCGCTTCCGCGTGCAAGTCGAACGGCGCCCAGGTCTCGCCGCGCTTCGCGATCTCGATCGCGCGCGACGCGCCCGCAGCGCGCTGACACGCCACATGCGCGTCGACCAGCAGGCGCGCGGCGTAGAAGGTCCGCGCCGACGCCTGCTCGCTGAGCGGAGTCAGCCAATAGCCGCCTTCCGACTGCGCCTCGACCACCTGGCGTTGCGCCTTCACCGCCGCCAGTGACGCGTCGTGCGCATCACGGCACAGCGACACCGCGCGTTCGACGATCGGCTGCAGCAGCCGGTCCAGCTCCGCCTGTCGCTGCGTGCTCGACAGGCGAGCCCCCTTCTGCGCGATGTCATCCGCCATGTCCTGGTCGGCCGCGTCGCGAATGCCATCGATGTCGTCGTCGAATCCGAACGACTCGATCACCAAGGAGACTTCTCGCGAATCCGGCGCGATATCGCGCACGAGCTCCATCGACGGCTTTGCGCGCCGCTCGATCGGAAAGCGCACGACGTTCGTCATGCCGGGCGTCAATTCGATGCGCATGGCCACTCTCCTGTTGCGGATCGTCTCATCAAACCAGACGCGGCGTCGGAATACAACGGCAACACATTGATAATAAGATGAAAAGTCACGTCGATGCGACTTTTATTCCCTTCGTCGCCGCGCTCGCACTCTCGCTCGTCGTGGACGCGCTCGGATCGCAGCGGAAATACCGCCCGCCGATCGCCCCTTCGAAAGCGGCGCCGTCGCGCGACCGCCGCAACTCGAATTTCATGACCGTGCCCGGAACGGCAACCATCATGATCTGCGTGTTCGATTCCACCACCTCGACCTCCAACGGCTCCCGAGGGCGATCGATATCAGTCAGCTTAATTCGGGCGCTCATGAATAATTCGCTCCAATTGCTTATTGTTGGTCTGAAATTCGCTTTCGTTCGAAACATGTGCGGCGGCGGGCCTTGGCGTCAACCGCTCACGGCCGTCATTTCTTCCGGGCTCAAGCCGGTCGCACCGCCGTCGATTTCGAGCACGCGCGCCCCATCGACCAACGCCAGCTTCGACCGCGCTGCGCGCGTCGCCCGCAACATCCATTCCTTCTGGCGTGCGCTCAAGCCTTGGGCGTCATTCACGACCAGCACGTCCGTCGCCGCCAGCCGATCCTGCTTCTTCTTCCATCGGCCCAGCAGCCCGTGGACCCCGACGCTCTTGATGCCCGACTTCTTCTCGAACGCCTTCGCCGTCTCATATGTCAAGCCTACTCCGCGGAGCCGCAGTCCCGCTCGCTCCCATTGCGAGATTGCCTCCGCCAACGTCCTGCCCGTCTCCGTCGTGTCGACGCCGCCCGAAGCCGCGGCGGCGACTCTGCTTTCGTCGGATGCGCATTGCACTGTCGCGGCGAGGCTGCGCGTGCTGAAACTTTCGCCGTCCGCGAGCCGGACCAGCCCGATCGAACATTCCACGCGCGCCAGCGCCGTGTCGAACTGCTCTTTTCCGGCTGTGTTTCTGCTCACGAACGCGATCATTTCGCCGTACGTGAATGTCGCGCCCGCGCGCGTCAATGCACGCAGCGCCAGGTCGGGTTCACCGAGCAGTCGCTCGCCGTTGCGCCACGCGATTTCATAGTTCTCCGCCAGGCGCTCGCTTTCGGCGTCGTCGAAAAGTGGTTCGAGCTCTCGGCCGCGCGCCGCGTCCGCGCCCGCCCGGATCAACCGATCCCGGCCCGCGGCGAGAAGATATTTGTTCGAGAGCATCGCCCAGCGCTCGCGCCATTGCATGAGGAGCTTCGGCCCATGCCAATCGTCCAGCTTCTTCCCGAAACCATCCGACCCGATCTCGCGCATCGACAACAGGGCATGAAGATACACGCGCGTATGTCCATCGGCGCCTACCGCCCGATGCAGGTTCACGTCCACCACCCGTCCGCGCTCGACGAAGAGCGGCGTCACGAATTCCCTGCAGAGCCCCACCTCGTCGCCAGCAGGAAGAGCTTCGGGCAGCGCCGCCTCGATTTCTAGCGCGAGCTGCGCATTGCTGCGCTTCTCGACTGCTTCGACTTCGTTCCAGAGGATCTCTCGCTCAGCCCACCGAGCATCTGCGCCGAGAGGCAGCAAGATCTCCGAATGAATGAGGTCGCTCCCGGCGGAAAAGTCCACCTCGCGAAGTGTCTTCGCGTCCTTCAGCCTCGATCGCGAGCAATACGCCGCCGCCGAAATCACACTGCGCCCTTCGGACCGCCGAACCGAGCCGACGTTCAGAAAATGTATCGCCATTTCGAATTCCTCGTCGCGCGTCGCTCCAGCCCGTGCCGGAAATTCCGACGCGCGTCCGAGAGGCTCCGCGAAATCGGCGCGAATCTCGACGCGAGAAAATCGAAATTCGAACTCGGCCGATTGGCGCGGCCGACCGCGACTCCTGCTGCGGCCGGTCGTCCGCGCGCTACGCCGCGAACAATCGCCGAGCACAAAATGCCGTAATCGCCTGAAGAAGAAAGGGGAAAACTCGATTGCCACCATCGGGGCGCGGCCGCAAGGGCAAGTCGAGGCGCGCAAAGCGCGCCCCTTGCCCCCGCGCCCCGACGGCGGCTCAGCGGGAAAGTGTTCGAGGAATAGTCCCGAACGAAACAGGAGACGCTTCGATCTTCGACAAGCTCTCTCCTCAACCGCGGGAGCCCATCATGACCGTCAGCTTCTATCCCTACGTCTTCGACGCCGTTGCCGAACGGTACGTCCTCGCCGGAGCCGAGAACGGGACTTTCGAACTTTCCAACGCGAACGCTTTCGATCTTCTCTCCATCTTAGGATTCGAAGACCTGTGGTCCGCGCCCCCACAACCCATTGCCGCTTTCCTCGGCCGTCTCACCGCTGCTTTACGGAAATCCACCGGACGCCCTTCCGCGGAAATTCCCGTGACGGTCGACGAAATGCCCGGCCAGCTCATAGTTATCGATTGCGGTCGCTCTGAGGGCTACCTCAATCGACGGCTCCATGAGCTTGCCATCCTCGTCCAACAAAGCAAGGAAGCCGGAGCGACCCATGTCGGCTGGGGATGACCCCCCGAAATCCCGGGCAAATACGCCGCGTCCTCGTCTCGCCGCCCCCTTCTTCTATCTCTCCGTCCATGATAGGATTTACACCATGAGCGCTGCAGCAATTCTCAAACTCCAGGCCTCTGGCTTCTCCGTCGAGCAAGTCTCGGCGCTCGCCGAATTGGTTGACACTCAGGCCGCGACCAAAGCCGATGTCGAGGCCGCCAGCCATAAGTTCGATCAGAAAATCGAGGCTACCGGACATAAGCTCGACCAGAAAATCGACGGCGTCGAGCACCGCCTCGAGCTCAAGATCGGCGAATTGAAGTCCGACCTCGAAGCCACAGAGCGTCGCCTCGATCAGAAAATCGACGGCGTGGAGCATCGCCTCGAGCTGAAAATCGAAGGCCTCGATCGGAAAATCACCGAGACAAACGCCAACACCCTCAAATGGGTCATCGGCGCAATCGGATTTCAGACCCTCGTCTTGGTCGGAACCATCGTCGGAGCCGTGGCCGCCCTCACGAGATTCATTCCGGCCGCTCCGATTCTCCACCAATAGGCGAATTCCGATAAATCGGAACCGCGCTCTACTCGCGCCGCGCGCGGCGCTCACCGAGCCGTCGCAATCGACGTCTCGGCCGTTCCGGTCACGTTCGCTTTCGCGCGAACCGATCCGAAGCGCGAACATTCCCTGCATTCCAAAGGCCTGACGACGGCTCTTTTTCCCCAGCGCGCTCCCGCGCGCAGGACGAGTTTCCGCACATGGGTCCGCATGCGGTTTTCAGAACGAAGATTCGCTTCCCTCACTATGAAGAGGCGGGCGTGCGGAGAGGCGGGCGCCTTTCAATCCCGTCGCTCGGGCCGGGCGCCCGTTCGGAAGCGCGTCGGATTTGCGCTCGCCGCGATCTCGCGGCGCCGTGGGTAGCCAATCTCGCCGTTGTGATCGGCGAGACGGCGCCACGGCCGGCGGCAGGCGTAGCCCTGCATGGCTCGGCGCGGAGGCGAGCGCTGGCCAAGGCTGTCTCGCACGGCGGGCGCAGCCTCGGCGCTGTCGATGGCGAGCGCGCTGTCGGGGTGGGAGCCTCGTCGCCGTCTCCGAGAAAGCGGGCTCCCGGCAGTGCGCGCCTCGGTCCGTCCGATGCGCTGATGTGCTGGGGCGGCGGAGCCGTCGAGCGCTGTGGGCGGTCCGGTTGCAGAGCGCGTCATGGGCCGCGGGCGGTCGTCGGGGAATCGAGGCCGAGGCCGCGGCAATCGACGGTTCGTCGCGCGCGTCGGCGGTCGTCGGCGCGCTCCGGTCGATCGAAGGTTCGGCGGGATGCGTCTCGCAGGCGCGGCGTTCGGGAGATCACGCTCGGTCTCGAAGATCGCATGATTTCTCTGGGGGCGTTTCGCTCGGCAGGCCCGACACGTCGGTTTGCCCCCTCGGTTTTGTTGCGTCCCTAAGCCTGGCCGACCGGCCCCGCAACGGCGGCCCCCGACTTTTTTCCGCCGATGCCGGGGCAGTTCATTTTTTGACCGGCGCAAGCGCCGGATCTCTTTTCTTTGCCCCGGACATCTTTGCATCGCGAAGCAAAAAAGTCGGCGTCTCGCCGTCCTCCGCTTTGCTACGGCCCGCGCCGCCGCCCGATGGGCGCCGGACGCGGGTGCAGGCCCGCTCTCATGGCCAGGCTTTCAGGGATCGCACCGAGGGGAACAAACCGGCATCGGGCCGGCGAAACCCCCGGCCCAGAAAATCAGGATCACGATCATGACCAAGCGTCCCCAAACGTCCGCTGCGAAACGCACTAAGCCCGCTCGTCCCCCGATCTCCCTCGAGAGCGCGCGCCTCCTCTGCCCCAACGACGCGATCGCGACAAACGTCGCCGCAGCCTTCGCCCTCTCCGTGCCCGACTTCTCCGGGATCCGCGACGCCCACGACACGCTGCTCCGCAAGACCTGGACCGCCTTCGACGAAGCGCTCAACGAGACCGCCACCAAGATGCACTTTCAGCGCATCGTCGGAACCTACGTCGCTTCCGCCCAGGGAGCCGGACGCTTCTACTCCGAAAAGGTGACGGAGGCCCGAACCCTCACCGCCAAGCTCGCCAACGAAGCCCGCGACGAGGATCGCGACGCACCCGCCGGCTTCGAGTCCAAGGCCCAGCGCGCTCGCCAGTTCGCCGCCGATCTCGCCATCCAGGCCTACGCCCTACTCGCCGCCGCCGAGGGAGCCGTCGAGGCCTATCTCCAAATCACCGGCGAAGATTGGAAGCCCTACGTCGCCCCCAGCGAGACCGAAAGCGTCGAACGCAAGTCCGCCGCCGCCGAATTGGGAGCCTTCGGCTGAGCCCGAGCGGCGGGGATCGAAAGGTCCCCGCCTCCCTCTCTCGCGATCTCGATGGAGAACGACATGTTCGACTTCACCAAGCTCCGCCGCCCGAACGCAGCCGAGCAGCGCGAGCAGGAACAGCGCCGCCGCGCCGATGCCATAGCAGACGACCACACCCGTCGGCTCCTACGTTCCCGCGACGCCCTCCGCGTCACCCTCACCGATCACCCCGACGCCCGCTACACCATCGCCGGCGACCGCGCCGTCCATTTCTATGGCGACCGGCCGAACGGCCGCGAGGTCCGCGGCGTCTGGTACGCCCCCGATCACATGAGCCGCGACGAATTCGACACGATCGTCGCCGGATATGCGATCGGCGCAACGCTCGACCTGCGCGGCTATTGGAAACCCTTCAATGGCAATTCGGGAACGAGATTCACCTTCGTCGCCCAGTTCGTGAAAGCCGCCGATCGGGCCGAGCCCGCAGAGCGCAAGTCTCCCCAGGCCGAAATCGACGCTTTCGGCGCTTGACGAAAAACGTGCGGGAGCCTCAATGTTTCCGCATTTCATTGACGTATCCGCCCGACGAGGCGAGCGCCCCATGCAGCTCACGGCTCGCGTCGCCACCACGAAAGTAATCGCTATGCCTCTCTCCCACCGGCCCATCGCGCGCCCGATCAACCAGGCTGCCCGCGCCCTGCGTCGTCGCGCCGCCAACGCCGGCGCCGAGACTGCTCTCGACGCCCGCCCCAAAGTCGTCGCGCCGAAAAAGGGCAAGGCCTCCTATTGCCGCGCCAAACAGCAGCCCCCCGACCCCGAATGACCGAGCGCTCTCAGCGCTTCGGATTCGCTACTCTGATAGGAGACACGCGAATGAACGCCGTCCATTCCCGGCGAACCGACCCCGATCGAGACCCCTCCCCCGCGGCCGCTGCGCGCGACCAAATCCCCGCCGCTTCGGGGAGCGTCCGCCTCGGAAACAAGCGCAAGGGCGCCGCCGCCAAACCGCGCCCAGGCGAATCCGTTGTCGATATCGACAGATGCAATCCGGTCCTCGGCAATCCCTTCATTCTCCAAAATCATCGCGACGACGCCCGCCGCGCCGAAGTCATCGCGCTCTACAAGAAGAAATACGACGCCGACCTCGCGCGCGGCGGGCCGATGTCCGCCGCGACCGAAAAGCTCGCCGAGCGCGTGCGCGCCGGCGAGCGCCTCATCCTCATGTGCTGGTGTCACGGCGCTCCGCTCGACAAGCCCTGCCATGGCGATCTCATCAAAGACCGTATCGAGAAATTGCTCGCCTTCACTTGCGATTGAACCGCGCCGGCGAAGCGCGCCGCTCCAAAAGGTGAAGGGCGGACGCGACGATCGCGCCCGCCCTTCATTCGTTTCGCGTTCGATAGCCTTCTCGTCCTCAGCCCGAAAACGGCCACCACGTCAGCCATCGACGCTTCAGCTCGTCCGGCAAATCGCGCCACTCCCGCGGAGCCAGCGTCTCCAGCTTGCACACCCAGTCGCCCGTCGGCTGACCCTGTATCGCCACCCGCATCGGCGTCTTCGCGCAGCGTGCCAGCGATTGCAGCGCCGGCTCGTCCTGCAAGACCCGAATCTGATAGCCGGACCAGAAGCTCACACTCAGCAGCGCCAACGCCGCCCCGCTCATCTTCATCGCGAAAATGCGCGTGCGACGACGGTGGATATTGTTCTCCGCCAGAACCAGCCATTGCTGCGATTCGCTCGTCAGATTCTTCACCAGGTCCTTGCAGACATTGCTGACGATCGTCTCCTGAACAACTTCCGCCTGCCGGATCGCCAGAGCCGCCATTCGGTTCGCCTCACGAAGCCGCGCGATCTCCGCATCCGTCGCGCTCTGCGCGCCACGAACGATCTCCCGCATTTCGGCCACCGATCCCGAAACGAGTGACCCGAGCGCCCGCAGCGCCGCCATGAACACCGCGATGAACCGGCCCTCTGGATGGTTCGTCCGAACGCCCCAGCCGTGAGCCGCCTGCTCGACCTCGCGGATCGCTCCTTCGAGCGGCTCCGTGATCGTCGCCGCCTCGGACGCCTGTGCGCCTCCCGACCGATTGCTGTGATCCAACATGATCATGCCTCCTTCGCCGCGGGAGTCCACGCGAGCGGAATCCCGCTCAACGCCTCGGGAAGCTCCTCCTCCAAGAAAATCTCCGTCCGAGCCCGATCGAACAGCGACAGCAGCTCCTCGTCGCCCTCGAACCTCCCATCCGCAGCGTCGCGGAATGAGATCCCCAGATCCAAGATCTCCGACATGCACGGAAGCGCTGGCATGGTGATCACCACCGCGCCCTTCGAAACCGCGTCCCGAACGACGCTATCCGTCATGATCTCCGCAAACGACTGAGCGATCGACTGACCCGACTGGACGAGCCCCGCGTTCAAAACGATGAGCGTCGCCTCGGGCATGAACACATCGGCCGCCGCCATATGCCGCAGATAATCGAGATCGGCCTTCTCCGGTCCGACGACATGAACCGCCACCGGCCGAATGCCCATGCGTTTCAGCAATCGAACGAGACGCGTCTCCTGCGCCAGCTTCAGCACGGTCGAATCCCCGCCGGGAAAGTCGATCAAGGCGTGAAATCGTCCCCGACTCTGATCCTGAATCCGATCCTCCAGCCAGCGCTTTCGGTCCTCGAAGGTGCTCCCCGGGCGTGGCTCGAGCGCGTCCATATGAAAACGCGACAGGCTGTGCGTCTCGTTTTGCTGGTCCGCATTCCAGACCTGCAACTGTCCGCCCGTCGACCGATAGTATTGAATGAGCGTCGTCGCCGTCGCCGTCTTCCCGACTCGACCCCGGCCCAGCATCATGATCAGCACGGGAAGCGCGGCGCCTTCGCTAGCCTTCGGCGCGCCAGTGACCGCGGTTCCCGTGTCTTCGATTTGGTTTTCGACCTTTGCCATGGTTATAGCCTCCGCTTCTCGACCGCCGCCTTCTTGGCCGCGCCGACGCCGCAAACGTCGGCCGACCGTGCGCGAATATGAACTCGGATTTTTTTGTCCCTTCGTCATGGCTGCCTCGCCGTTTCGAACTCGACCAGAAGCACCTCGTCCTCGAGGACGAGCAGTCCCTGCGCTAAGCCCGTCCACTTGTCCGCTCGGCGCGCCTGCATCCCGCTCCACGCCATTGTCAGTTCGATCGCGCGCGGCGTCAGACGCCCGTCCTCCCCGATCTCGCTCATGCGTGCGCGAATGTCCGCCTCGGCCGCGACACGTTGCTGCACCGCCCGCTGGGGCTCGATCGGATGTCGCACCAGCCCCTCGCGAACCCCAGGCGCCCCCGCTTTCGGCAGGGCGAGCACGCCCCGGCCCCTCGGGCTGCTCGCGACCGAGTTCCCCGCGCCATTCGTCGCCACCAGCGGCCGCAAGTCCGCCGGTTGTCGTGACGGGTAGCTTCGCCTCTGCTCAGATCTCGATTCGCGTTCGCGAGCCTCGGCAGCCTGTCGTTCGCGTTCCGCGTTGACGTCGCGGCAGACGCGCGGCCAGATTCGTCGCACCGAATTTCCGTAAGGCGTCTTGCCTCGCAGCCCTTGAACGCCTTCTCGACCGATGTCCGCGGCGATCGAATCCCAAGTCCGCTTCAATCCGACGATCTCTGGCTCGACGCGGTCGTAATTTTCCCGCAGCCATCGGTAGATGTCGCCGTGTCGGCTATAGGCTTTCAGTTCGATCAGCGATTTTTTGCGCTCTATCATCGCCCATTCCTCGCGCTCCTGCGGCCACAGGCCGCCGCCCCGGCAGGCCCAGGGCGCCGTTCGCCGCGGCTCTCGTCTCGCGATGAAAGTCGGAAGGTGCGCGAACCCCAATTTGAAATTCGGCCCGTCACTATCTTTTTTTGGCGCGTCCTCTTATTCTGGTCCCAGTCTTGCTTGCGCGCCGCGGCGCAACAGCAATCTCGCGACAATCCCGCGTCAGTCAGGAGTCAACGTCGCGACACTCAAAAACAACCATTACGGACCATTGCACCGTTGGTGCCGGACGCCCCTCCGGGGCGCTCAGAGCCGAACCGGCGAACATCACACGCAAGGCGCGCTGACGCGCAGTAAAATACGCAAAAGTTGAATTTGAGGGGCCGCCGGCGTGGAATTCGGCGCGCGCGGCGCGGTCCGATAAATTTTTTTCGGCGCGAATTTCCGGTCGGCACGGCGCTTCATATTCGCACACATCACTCGCAAGCTGATTCTCGTGGCGCCCGGGCAAAGCCCCTGGCGCAGCACGGCTGTTCGAAAACAGCCGTGATTTCAATGCGAGGTGGAAAATGTCAGATCATCAAAGCCACGACGCCGGCGCTCCCGCGCAGAACCTGCCCGTCGAAATCCTCGTCTCGGTCGCCGAGGGAAGAGTCCTCGCCGACAGCCGCCAGGTCGCCGATGTGTTCGGCAAACGCCATGACAACGTCCTGCGCGATATCGACGGGTTGCTCCAGTCCTCAAAATTGAGGGATGCGCAGAAACAATGGTTTATGGAGATATCTCACCCTCATCCAACGGTCGCGGACCGCGCCATTCGCTCCTTCGCGATGACCCGCGACGGCTTCGCACTTCTCGCCTTCGGCTTCACAGGGGATGAAGCGTTGGAGTGGAAAATCAAATATATCGACGCGTTCAACGCGCTGGAGACCGAGCTCGGCCTCCGGCGACCCGACGACTCCGAGGAGCCCGAGTCGGCGCCGCTGGAATTCGCCGAGCACTGCCGCCGGCGCTTCAAGGATATCTACTCCGGCGACTTCATCAGCCCGGACTACCTGCTCAAGATCCTGTTCATCGGAAATATCCCCTACACCGGCGACAAGCGATTCCCGCTGCTTGCGGAAGAATCCTGCGAGGCGCTCGGGATCCGCAATAAGGAGCCCGCGCTGGAACGTCTTCCCCCGCTTGCGAAAGGGTTCGTCACCGTCGATTTCGGCGGTGGGCCGACAGAGCGCCAGGCAATCACGGAGGCGGCTCTCTATGCGCTCGCTTTCGACCGCCGCCAGCTCAACACGGCATGGCCCGCCGGTCCCGGCGGCCTCTTTCCTTACGATGTCGCTGCCCAAAACGACGCCGTCGCCCTGTGCTATCAGATCAAGACGCTCGAAAGCTACTTCCGGTCCTTTCGAGAGAAGGTCTCTCTGGGAGCAGGGCTCGCGGAAACACCGGCGTTCCATAATTTCGAACGGGTGATCCTTATCGCCGCTCAAGCCGCGGACCAGCAGCTCACCGTCGGCTTGCCGGGCCAAAGACATTGATCTTTAGAAAAAAGATCACGTGACGGAACCAAATGGGCGAGCAGTTCGCCCTGCTTTCCATCGTCTCGGCGCCGGCCAACTTCGTATCCGCGCCAGCACGTTCGCACTGGCGGTTGCGTCGATCGGTTTTCGACGCAGCCGCCGGATGTACAAGTTTCGATTAGTGGAAATCCCGGCTTCTCACCCTTATCGATTCCCTGGGCAATTCGGGAAGACCGGAGCCGCGGCTACGGAGCTGGTCGCCACGGCCATGTGGGAGAGGAAACGTCTCATCCCGACTGCCCACGCTGGCAAGGTCGGCCGAGAGGTCCGTAATGCGCTGCGCGACCAGATGAACGACGTCGCCCTCGCGCTGGACGCGGCCGTACGCCGCCATCATGCCGGCCGACAGGATGGCGCGCCGGTTTGCCTCGAGCACCTTCGCCCAGATCACGAGATTGGCGATGCCAGTCTCGTCCTCCAAGGTGACGAACATGACCCCTTTGGCGCTGCCCGGACGCTGGCGGACGAGGACGATGCCGGCGGCCTCCAGCCAGCGGCCGTCGCGCGCCGCCATGAACTCGGCGCAGGTGACGATGCGCCGGCGCCGGAGATCCTCGCGCAGGAAGCTGAGCGGGTGCGCCCTCAACGTCAGTCCGACATGGCCGTAGTCCTCGACGACCTCGCCGCCCGCCGTCATCGGCCGCAATGTCACGACGGGCTCGTTCACCTCGGGCACGAATTCCGCTTCCCGCGCGGAGGCGGCGGCGAAGAGAGGAAGCGGCTCGTCCCGCAGCGCCTTGATCGCCCATAGCGCCTCGCGGCGGGCGAGCCCCAGGGCCGGACGGAAGGCGTCGGCTTCGGCGAGATGAACCAGAGCGGCGGAGGGCACGCCAGCGCGGCGCCAGAGATCGTCGACCGAGGCGAAGGGCCGGTCGGCGCGCGCAGCGACGATGGCGCCGCCATGGGTGTTGGCGAGACCCCTGACCATGCGCAGGCCGAGGCGCACGGCGAAACGGCTGTCGTCCGCGGTGGGCTCCAGCGCGCAATCCCAGCGCGAGGCGTTGACGCAGACCGGCCGCACGTCGACTCCATGCGCGACCGCGTCCCTGACAATTTGGGCCGGCGCATAGAAGCCCATGGGCTGAGCGTTCAGCAACGCCGCGCAGAACACATCCGGATGCCAGCATTTCAGCCAGGCGCTGGCATAGGCGATGAGTGCAAAAGAGGCCGCGTGCGATTCCGGAAACCCGTAAGAACCGAAGCCTTCGAGCTGACGAAAGGTCTGCTCGGCGAAGTCGCGCTCATAGCCGCGGTCGACCATCCCTTCGATCAGCTTCTGCTTGAATCCGGAGACGCCGCCGGTGAATTTGAACGTGGCCATGGATTTGCGCAGCATGTCGGCTTCGCCGGGCGTGAAGCCGGCGCATTCGATCGCCACGCGCATGGCCTGTTCCTGAAAGAGCGGGACGCCCAAGGTCTTGCCGAGAACTTTTTCGAGCTCCGGCTTCGGGAAGACGACGGGCTCCAGCCCTTCCCGGCGGCGCAGGTAGGGGTGGACCATGTCGCCCTGGATCGGTCCCGGCCTGACGATCGCGACCTGCACGACGAGATCGTAGAAGGTCCGAGGCTTCAGCCGCGGCAACATCGACATCTGCGCGCGGGATTCGATCTGAAAGGTTCCGAGCGTGTCGGCGCGCCGGATCATCGCATAGGTCCGCGGGTCCTCGGCCGGGATGGCGGCGAGATCGAGATGGATTCCCTTGTGATCGGCGAGCATGTCGAGTCCGCGCTTCATGCAGCTCAGCATCCCCAGCGCCAGCACGTCGACCTTCATGAACTTCAAGGCGTCGATGTCGTCCTTGTCCCATTCGATCACTTGCCGCGCGTCCATCGCGGCCGGCTCGATCGGGACCAGCTCGTCGAGCCTGTCCTGGGTGAGCACGAATCCGCCGGGATGCTGTGACAGATGGCGGGGCGTCCCCATGAGCTGACGCGCGAGGTCGAGCGCCAGGCGCAAGCGCCGGTCGCCGAGGGCGCCGACATGTAAGTCCTCGGCGCCCTCCGATCGTTCCCAGACACGGCTCGACAGCGTCTCGACGATATCCTGCGTGAGGCCGAGCGCCTTGCCGACGTCGCGCATCGCGCCCTTGGCGCGATAGCGGATGACGGTCGAGCAAAGCGCCGCGCGGTCGCGGCCATAGGTGTCGAACACCCACTGCATGACGATCTCGCGCCGTTCGTGCTCGAAATCGACATCGATATCCGGCGGCTCGCGGCGCTCCTCGCTGACGAACCTCTCGAACAGGAGGTCGTTGCGGCCGGGATCGATCGAGGTGACGCCGAGCACGTAGCAGACGGCGGAATTGGCGGCCGATCCACGGCCCTGGCAGAGGATATCCCGGGAGCGGGCGAAGCGGACGATGCTGTTCACTGTGAGGAAATACGGCGCGTATCGAAGCTTCTCGATCAGGCCCAGCTCGTGCCGCAGGGACGCCCGGACGCTCTCCGGCACGCCTTCGGGATAGCGCGTTTCCGCGCCTTCCCGGACAAGCTTTTCCAGCGTCTCCTGCGGGGTGAGCGTCGGATCGTCGCGCTCCTCCGGATATTGGTAGGAAAGCTCCGCGAGGTCGAAGCGGCAACGCGCGGCGATCTCGATCGTGCGCGCGACCGCCTCGGGATTGCGCGGGAACAGCCGGCGCATTTCCTCGGGCGGCTTCATGTAGCGGTCGCCGTGCTCGCGCCGATCGCCGAGCTCGTCGATGGTGACGCCGTGCCGGATGCAGGTCACAACGTCCTGCAGCATGCGCCGGTCGGGCGCGTGATAGAGCACGTCATTGGTGACGACGCTCGGCACGCGCATCCGCGTGGCCATGGTCGACAGCTCGTGGATCCGAAGCTGGTCATTGGGGCGTCGACGAAGCGTCAGTGCGAGATAGGCGCGGTCGCCGAAGGCGTCGCGCAGCCGGCGCAATCGCAGGCCGCAGGTCTCATCGGCCTCGTCGGGAACGAGGACGCCGATCAGGCCATCGCCGTAGGCGACGAGATCGGCCCATTCGAGGATGCATTTCGCCTTGCCGCCGCGCTTCTTGCCGAGCGACAGCAGTCGGCAGAGCCGGCCATAGGCGGCGCGGTCGGTCGGATAGACCAGCACCGACATGCCGTCCATGAGATCGAGGCGACAGCCGACGATCAGGCGCACGCCGGTCGCCTTGGCGGCCTCGAATGCGCGTACGACGCCGGCCAGCGAGTTGCGGTCGACCACGGCGACCGCTTCGACGCCCTGAAGCGCCGCCTGGGCGAAAAGCTCATCGCAGGATGACGCGCCGCGCAGAAACGAAAAATGCGACGTGACCTGCAGCTCGGCGTAGCGGAATGGGCCGCTCATCCGAACACTCCGTGAAGGAACCAGCGCTGCGAGCCGCTGTTTGGATTCTCTCCATCTCCAGAGCGGAAGATCCAATAGCGTTCGCCGGCGTCATCCTCGACGCGGAAATAGTCACGCACGGCGGTCAGCTCGGCATCGCGCCGCCACCATTCGCCGCGGATGCGCTCGGGTCCGTCGGCCCGGCGGACGCGCCGCCGGACGCCGCGCCAGGTGAAGGCGACCGGCGGATGATCCGGCAGCGCGGCCATTGTCTCGATCGGCTCGGGCGACGGCAACAGCCGCGATGGCCGAGGCCAGCGCCCCTGCCATGTCTCGCCGGTGTCCGGCGCCATGGGCGGAATTCGGCGCACCGAGCGCTCGGGCGTCTCGGTGGCGACCGGCGCAGCTCGGTAGAGGCTACGCTCGCCGACGCGGTTGACGAGGGTGTCGACGAGATCGGACACGTCCGGCGCTCCGTCATCGACCATCGCGGTCAGGGTCTGCTTTTCCGCGAGCGGCTCGGCCAGTGTCGCGGCGAGGCTGAGGGTTTCGATGCCGAAGCCGGGCTCGATCGTGTCGATCTTGTCGGTCAGCAGCCGCGTGAGGCGCTTCACGTCGCGCACCGGCATGGCGACCCCGACACGGACCGCCTGCAGGCGATCGTCGACCCGGTGACAAATGAGATCGAGGCGCTTGGCCCCCAGTCCCTCGGCCTCCAGTCCGGCGCAGAGCTGGACGACCAGCTCGCCGATATGGCGAGCGATGGTCTCGGCCGCGCCGATGGGCTCCGCGAAATTGCGCTTCACCTCGATCAGCTCGTCGGGTCGGATCGGCTCGATTGGCTCGCTGAGAATCCCCAGGGCCTGATCGATGCGGCGGCCGAGCTGCGGCCCGAAGCGCAGAGTAAGTGGCGCGCGCGGTTGCGCGAGGAGATCGCCGATCCGCGCGAAGCCGAGAACATGGAGCGCCGCGACCATGTCGGCAGGCAGGCGAAGCGCGGCGAGCGGAAGGCCCGTCAGCACGGAACCGCCATGGCCGAGCGGCGCGATCAGCACGGGCCGCGCAGTGTAGCGAGCCAAGGCGTGCGCCGCACCCCAGCTGTCGGCGATCGCCGCACGCGCGCGCACGCCGGACGATGAAAGCCTGTCGATCAGGCCGGCGAGCATGGTCTCTTCGCCGCCGTGAAGATGATCGGCGCCGGTGGAGTCGATCACCAAGCCGTCCGGGGGATCGGCTGCGACGATCGGCGCGTAGCGTCGGAGCGCCCACAGCGCGAGACGGTCGAGGCCCTGGGCGTCGGCCGCGGGGTCGTGATCTCGAACGACGAGGCCCTGCACGAGAATCCGCGCCTTGGCGGCCGACATTCCGACGCGCGCGCCGGCGGCGACGGCGGCCGCGTCGGCAGCCCACACCACTTGCCTCCTCCCATCGTGGCCAATCAGGACGAGCGGCGTCTCAGCCGGCGGCGCCGCGTCGCCGGCCTGTCGTCGAAGCCGGTCTGTGGGCCAGCTCGGCAGGAACAGCGAGACGACCCGAACCATCACACGCCTCCACCTCGAAATCCGCGCTTTCACCGGCGCGGACGCGGATCAGCTCCAGGAGCCAACGGTGGCGGCCGACGCCGGGGACCGGCAGAGCCGCCGAGGGCATGACCGAGACGCGCCATCGGGTCGCCGCGGCAGTCGGCTGACCGAAGTCGACGGCTTCGGATTGCCGGCGCCAGCGCCGCAATGCGAGACCGATCGAGCCGCTTCCCTCGGCGCAGAGCTGGAGACGCCGGGACGCGGTCATGTCGAGACGCGCGACTTCTCCGACGACCGCGCCGAGACCGCCGTGCCGCAAGCCTTCCTCGACACATGCGAGCACGGTCTTGTCGTTGCCGGCCTCGACATAGATCACGCGATCGGGCGCCAAGCCCGCTTGCGCCAGCGCCGGGGCGAAGAGGTCGGATCGCGTGATGACCCAGAGAACCTTGCCTTTCGTGCGTGTCGCGATCCCGGCGGCGAACAGCGCTGCGGCCGCGCCGTCCACGGCGCCGTTGCCGCCGCCAGCGATCTCATGGAGCGCGCCGAGGGGGAGACCGCCGCCCGGAAGACGCGCGTCGATGTCGGCGATCCCGAACGGAAGGACCGATTTGACGCGCCGGGCACGGCCTTCGATCTTCTCGATCTGCGCGCGCAACGACTCTATGGCGGGCTGGTGCCGCAAGCGCCTTCTCGACCGCTGGGTGTGGGCTCAATGTCATGTTCCCTAAATGTTCTCCCCTTCGAGGTCGGGAGTCAAGAGGACGGGGTTGCGGATATCTCTGTGCGCAGAAGGCCGCGCTAACAAGGTTAACGCCCATGAAGAATGCCTTCCTGCATGGAAAAGGTATGGTGGCCAATACCGTCCGCCGGCCCAACGACCGGTAGTGTCGCTTTACACAACCCGCTAGTCTATCGCGGGTGCGCTAAGCCGAACTAACGGCCTGTTCCGACGCAGGTGCTCTTGGTCGCGGGAACCGGCGTTTGCTGAGGAATGTGCCGCCGAGTGTTCGGTCGCCGCCGCGTCTGCCCCCGGTTGGGCGGCCCGGCAGGCGCGCGCGAGCTGGTGATTCGTCCGTTCAACTCTGGATGGTTAATAATTAAAGTCGAAATTGGGGCGAATCACCCAAAGCAATCGCCTCGCGGCAAAGGCAATCGATGAGTCTTCTCGATATTGAGAAGCCCGTGAAGGCGACGGCGGCGGGGCAGTACCTCGGGTACTCGCTCCAACAGCTGCGCCTGTGCCACCACCTGCTGAAGGTCCCCGACGGCGATACCGTCTCGCTTGAATATATCGACGACGTCGGTGTTCACCGCGCGGATGGGACTTTGCTGCTCGAGCAGTCTAAGAGCGCCCTAACCGGCAATCCCGCGGCGGACCGGGCGGAGGACCTCTGGAAATCGTTCGCCAATTGGGCGCACCTGTGCGCCGACGGGACGATCGACCCGAACACCACCGACTTCCGCCTGTACGTCACCCCGGTGAAGACGGGCGCGCTAGTTGGCCAGCTCCACGCAGCGACGGCCAAAGAGGCCGTCGCTGCGGCGCTCGCGAAAATCAAAAAATTGGTCGATCCGAAGAAGCCCGACGTGGGGTGCGCGCCCTACGTCGCGGGTTTCCTGAAAGCTGGCGACGCCGTTTGCAGCCTGATAATCTCACGATTCCAGCTGATGACGGAAGCCGACCCAGTCGAGAGCGTGCGGGAATTCGTTCGCGCTGGCGTTCCGTTCGAGGCGCAGAACGACCTCACCGCCGCCGCCGTCGGCATGGCACGAGATCGCATCGACAAACTCATCCGAGGCCAGAAGACGCCGGTGCTATCAGCGACCAATTTCCGGCGCCAGTTCCAGACCTTCGCGCGGCGATCCAACCTGACGAACCTCCTGACGTCGAAGGCGCCAGAGCCGTCGCAGAACGCGATCCGGGATCTGGTCAACATTGCGCCGACCTTCGTTCGCCAGCTTCAGGCCATCAACGCCAGTAGCGACATGCTGGTCACAGCCGTTAGCGACTACCTGCGCACCACGACGGACAAGGTCCTCTGGGCCGACGAGGGGACTATTGTCGAGGAATCGCTCGACGATCTCGACGCCCAGCTCGTGCGTCGGCACGCGATCGTCCGTGATGAGGTTGAAGACACACACGCCGCCAAGGACGAGCCGTCCCGGGGATCGTGCCCCTTGGAGAGGTGTAGCAGCGGCGCTCGGGCGCGCGGAGCGGAGGCCGTAGGCCGTAGGCCGACGCGC
>NZ_LUUM01000249.1:0-10095 GCF_001644125.1 Methylosinus sp. R-45379 | reverse complement strand
AAAGGACCGTTTATGCCGCAGAATCGGGAGTTCGACGCTGCAGCCCTGCGCCGACGCGGGGATGAAAAAATGTCTTCTTTCCCTTCGAGCTTCGGCGGCGACGGGCTTGCAGTCCCGGACGAGCGCGCGGCCCACCGCGACCTCGAGGCCAGGGATATCCGCGTGTCTGACACTGTCACCGGAATGATGATCGCCGCAGTCTCCGGCGCGGTCGTCGGCTTTCTGACTGCCGGAGGGGTTGCTTGCGCGGCTCTGGTCTTCCTGTCGGCGATTGTCGGCGCCTATGCGGGCTGGCAGGCGCGAGGCGGCGAATGATGGCGGACCATTCCACACGCGCCTCCGGCGTGGCGCCATTTGGACGGCGTGGCCTGCGCCGCGACGACGAGCCGGGCAGCCGGCGCCGATCCGGGGACGAGCAGAGCAAGTATCGGCGCGTCAGACTGCGGACGCTCGGCGCGGAGCTGACGCTCGTCTATATCGCGGACTTTCAAGGCCTGGCGCCGCAGTTTCTGGTGCGGTTCGACGAAGACGGGCCATATCTTTCCGTCGGGGATCCAGTCGCGTTTTCACTGGCGTCGAAGGAAGAGCCGATCGGTCGTGAATCACCCCGCCGTCCTCGCGTCCTCTCCGACGCCGATTCCGAGCGGAACCGAATCCTGCTCATAGCCGGAGACGAAGACGCGATCGATCGCGCCGCCGCTCAGGCTCCTCAAAGTCGTGGACAAATTCCGCTCGACACAGCGGATATAGCCGTGGACATGCTCATCGGCTATTCGATCGAGGCCGTCGAACGGCGGCTCGTCCTGCGCACATTGCGCCGTTTCAACGGCGATTATCGACAGACTGCCTTCGCTCTGGGACTGTCCACGCAAGAATTGTCGGCAAAACTGCTGGCGCTGCTCTACGCGGACGCATCCTCGACCGCGGAATGACGCTGCGGAACGATCTTCGCCGCGCGGATCGTCTTTTCCTGACGATCCGCTGCGGCGAAGCGAAGCTCAGTATTTGCGGCCGGTCTCGAGCTGCGTCTTGGCGTCGAGCGGCTTCTTCGGCGGCGGGGTCAGGTCGGGCTGCGACTGAGCCGCGCAGGCGGCCAGCGAGAGAGCGAGCAGAATAGCGGCGAACGGACGAAGAGAGCGCATCTTTGGCTTCCGACGGTATGTGTGGAAAACGCCGTGGCTTTCGCGGCGCAGCATGACTTCAGCGAGGCTATTGAGGCCAGATTGTGGCCGTGAGCTCTACCATGGCGATTTTCTGAGACTTTTTGCTTTTCCATGCGCTATCTCACCTCTCGAGGCGCGCTGGCGCTGGCCTGCCGGCCCGCGAGGCCGTAAAGCAAAAGCGACATGACTCCCGCTGCACAAGTCTCCGCCGCCATTGAAATCCTCGCCGAGCTCGCCGAGCGCCGCCGTCCGGCCGCCGATGCGATCAAGGACTGGGGACTTTCGCACCGATTCGCCGGCTCCAAGGACCGCGCGTCCATATCGAGCCTCGTGTTCGACACGCTGCGCAAGCGCGCCTCGGCCGCTTTCCTGATGGGCGACGAATCGCCTCGCGCCGTCGTCATCGGCGCGCTGCGCGAATCGCACGGGCTTTCCGTCGATGAGATCGCGGCGCTGTTTTCCGGCGAGGGCCACGCCCCCGCCCCGCTCACGGCCGAGGAGCGCGAGCGCCTCGCCACAGCGACGCTCGAAGGCGCGCCGGCGCATATTCTCGGCGACTATCCCGAATGGCTGGCCGAGCGCTTCGCCGCCGCCTTCGGCGCGGCCGCCGCCGAGGAGGGCCGCGCTCTCGCCGCGCGCGCGCCGGTCGATCTGCGCGCCAATATTTTGAAGGCCTCGCGCGAGGACGCGCTGCGCCGTCTCGCGCATCTTTCGCCGGAGCCGACGCCTCTGTCGCCGCTCGGCCTGCGCATCGCGCCGCCGGCCAAGGGGCGCGGCCCGGCGCTGACGGCCGAGCCCGCCTATGTCAAAGGTCTGGTCGAGCCGCAGGACGAAGGCTCGCAGCTCGCCGCCCTGCTCTGCGCCGCCGAGCCGGGCGAGCAGGTTCTGGACCTGTGCGCCGGCGGTGGCGGCAAGACGCTGGCGCTGGCCGGGCAGATGCACAATCGCGGGCAGATCTACGCTTTCGACGACGATGGCCGCCGCCTCACGCCCATCTATCCGCGGCTCGAGCGGGCCGGCGCGCGCAATGTGCAGGTCCGCGCCCCGCGCGGGAAGGCGGATGTGCTCGCCGATCTCGAGGCGCGCTGCGGCCTCGTGCTGATCGACGCGCCCTGCACTGGAACCGGAACCTGGCGCCGCCATCCCGACGCCAAATGGCGCCTCGCCCCAGGCGCGATCGAGCAGCGCATCGCCGAGCAGCGGGAGCTGCTGGACAAGGCCCCGCGCTTCGTGAAGGCGGGCGGGCGCGTGGTCTATGTCACCTGCTCGCTGCTGATCGACGAGAATGAGGCGCAGATCGCGCGCTTTCTCGAGGGACATGCGGAATTTTCCGCCGTTCCGGCGGAGGAAGCGGCGGCCAAGGCCGGGCTGCCGGAGCTAGCGCAATTCGCCTCGCCGCATGGGGCGGGCATTCGCCTGACGCCGCACACGGCAGGGACGGATGGGTTCTATGTGTGCGTGCTGAAGCGCGGGTGAATAGCGAAATTTGTCAAAGCTCGTTATTGCGCTATCTTTGGCCGAAGAAACCTTTGTCCCCGAGCGAGCCCATAGCGAGCGAGCCCATGAATGTGAGCCTCACCCCAGAGCTCGAGCAGCTGGTGCATCAGAAGGTGCAGACCGGCCGCTACACCTCCGCGAGCGAAGTGGTGCGCGAAGCGCTGCGCCTGATGGAGGAGCGCGACCGGCTGGAGGCCTGGCGCAAGGATGAGATCCGCGCGCAGATCGCTGCGGGCCTCGAGTCGCTGCGGGCCGGAAAAGGCGAGGACGGCGAGGACGTGTTCGATCGGCTGGAAGCGGAGATCGACGCCGAGGAGCCGCGCGGCGCCGAGTGAGCCGCTTTCGCCTTTCGCCGGAAGCCCAGAGCGACCTCGACGCCATAAGGCGCTATCTGACTCGCCGAGGCGGGCCGACGCTCGCCCGGCATGTGCTGGGCGAAATTCGTCGCGCGCTGCGCGTCATCGCCGAGAGCCCGGGGATAGGGCACAAAAGAGAGGACCTCACCGACGAGAAGGTGAAGTTTTGGCCGGTCTTTTCCTATTTGATCGTCTATGAGCCGTCGATGCGTCCAATTGGAATCGTGCGCGTCATTCATGGGGCGCAGGACGCCGAGACGATGTTTTCGGAGAAACCTCCGCAAATGTGAGTGGTCCTCGGCGACAGTGCCTTCGCCTTTCGCAGGCCGGGTCCAACATCCCGGGCGCGCGCCGCGCTCTTGCGCATTGCCGACTGCGAGGGGTAGTCACTAGCTCTCGCGAGCCCCCACACACGAAAGACCAGCATGACCGCCACTGAGAGCTTCCACCACGACATCGCCGATCGCCACGACAAGCTGCTGATCGTCGATTTCGGCTCACAGGTGACGCAGCTCATCGCGCGGCGCGTGCGCGAGGCGGGCGTCTATTGCGAGATCGCGCCCTTCCAGAGCGCCGAGCGCGCCTTCGCCGAAATCCGCCCCAAGGCGGTGATCCTCTCCGGCGGCCCCTGCTCCGTCACCGAGGACGGCTCGCCGCGCGCGCCGCAGAGCATTTTCGACGCGAAAATCCCCGTGCTCGCCATTTGCTACGGCGAGCAATTGCTGGCCGCGCAATTGGGCGGCGCGGTGGAGGGCGGCCATCATCGCGAATTCGGCCGCGCCGAGATCGGCGTCGTCGAGGAGAGCCCGCTCTTTGCCGGCGTGTGGGAAAAGGGTTCCCGCTATCCCGTGTGGATGAGCCATGGCGACCGCGTCACCCGCCTGCCGGAAGGCTTTCGCGTTATCGCCGCCTCCGAGAACGCCCCCATGGGCGCGATCGCCGACGAAGCCCGCCGCTATTACGGCGTGCAATTCCATCTCGAGGTCGCGCATACGCCGGATGGCGCCAAGCTCATCTCCAACTTCGTCCATAATGTCGCCGGGCTGAAATCCGACTGGACCATGTCGGCCTTTCGCGGCGAGGCGATCGAAGCCGTGCGCCGCCAAGTGGGCGCCGGCCGCGTGCTCTGCGGGCTTTCGGGCGGCGTCGATTCCGCCGTCGCCGCCGTGCTGATCCATGAGGCGATCGGCGATGCGCTCACCTGCGTCTTCGTCGATCACGGCCTGTTGCGCGGCGGCGAGGCGGAGGAGGTCGTCACCCTCTTCCGCGATCACTACAACATCCCGCTCGTGCATGTGGAGGCGCAGGAGCTGTTCCTGCAAGCGCTGGAAGGCGTCGAGGACCCGGAGGTCAAGCGCAAGACGATCGGCCGCCTGTTCATCGAGACCTTCGAGGAAGAGGCGAAGAAGATCGCCGCAGACGGGCGCGGCGCGCCACAATTTCTTGCGCAGGGCACGCTCTATCCGGATGTGATCGAGAGTGTGTCCTTCTCCGGCGGGCCTTCGGTTACGATCAAATCGCATCACAATGTCGGCGGCCTGCCCGAGCGCATGAATATGAAGCTGGTCGAGCCCTTGCGCGAATTGTTCAAGGACGAGGTGCGCGCGCTCGGCCGCGAGCTGGGCCTGCCGGAGGCTTTCGTCGGCCGCCACCCCTTCCCCGGCCCCGGCCTCGCGATCCGCTGCCCCGGCGGGATCAGCCGCGAGAAGCTGGAAATTCTGCGCAAGGCGGACGCCATCTATCTCGACGAGATCCGCAAGGCCGGGCTCTATGATGTGATCTGGCAGGCCTTCGCCGTGCTGCTGCCAGTGCGCACAGTGGGCGTGATGGGTGACGGCCGCAGCTACGACCATGTCTGCGCCCTGCGCGCGGTGACGAGCACCGACGGAATGACCGCGGATTTCTACCCCTTCAACATGAATTTTCTAGGCCGGGCGGCGACGCGCATCATCAATGAGGTGCGCGGGGTGAATCGCGTGGTGTACGACGTGACCAGCAAGCCGCCGGGGACGATCGAGTGGGAGTGAATTAGGGTGGTTTCAGACCATCCCGCCCCGTGCCGGAAATCGCACGAACTCTTTGACTGACAAGGATTATTTTTCCCACCCCGTATCGCTGCGTGTCACCCCAGCCGAGCCACTTTGTTGGTAGCGATGTTGGTATGGCGCAGGATGGTCGAGAAACGGGCTTCCGATACCAACAGCCCCTCTTGATGGTATCGGTTTGCCCCCAGACCGGATGCGGGTTTATGGGCCATCTCACTGATAAAGAACTAAAAATTCTGAAGCCGAGGGCCAAGCTGTATAAGGTGGCGGACCGCGACGGGATGCACGCGGCCGTCACGCCCACGGGTGTCATCTCGTTCCGATACCACTACCGGGTGAACGGACGGCAGGAGACGCTGACCATCGGCCGATATAGCGCCGAGGCGGCGCGCAAGCTCACACGGGCGCCCGACGCGCTGGAATACGGCATGGAGGTGTCGCTTGCGGAGGCCAGGACGCTGCTGGCGCGCGCCCGGCGTCAGGTCGAGCGGGGTGAGTCGCCGTCGAAAGCCAAGGTGGAGAAACGCACCGCGTCAGCCGAGGCGCTGACGTTCGGCGGATGGGCGGAAGCCTATTTCAGGCACAAAGCCGATCCCAAGTCGGGGGCCGAGAAACTGGCCGACAGCACCCTGGCGATGCGCCGATCCGTCTATGACCGCGCCATTGCAGGAGAGTTGTCGAAGCTCAAGCTGGGGGAAGTGACGCCGCAACGCCTCAAACATCTGTGCGACGAGGTCAAAGAGAAGCGCGGGCCGGCCGTCGCCGTGCATGTCCGCGAGGTCGTGTTGCTGGTGTTCCGCCATGCTCAGGGAAGCGGGCTGGACGTGAGCAACCCGGCCGAGTCGATCCGCACCAGCACTATCGCCACCTTCGAGCCGCGCGAGCGCGCCCTGTCTCCATCGGAGGTCCGCGCGGTCCTGGCGGCGTTGGATCATGTGACGGCGGCGCCCACGTTGCGCTCAGCGGTGAAGTTTGTCCTGCTGACCGGCGTTCGCAAGTCGGAGTTCATCGACGCCACATGGAAGGAAATCGACTTCGCCGCCGCGCGCTGGACGATCCCGGCCGAGCGCATGAAGGCCGGCAAGGCGCATGTCGTCCCGCTGAGCGATCAGGCGCTCGACATTCTGACGGCGTTCCGCACCATGTTCGGCGTCAGCCGATACCTGCATCCCGGCCGATACGACAGCGACACGCCCATAAGCAACGCCACGCTCAACCGCGTGATCGACACGGTCGTGGAGCGTATCCGCGAGGATGACCCGGACTTTCAGAGCTTCGGCGTTCACGACCTGCGCCGCACGTTTTCGACCGGCCTGAACCGCGCCAAGTTCGATGACCGCTGGATCGAAATGAGCTTGGCCCACGCGCCTCGGAACCGGATCGCGGCCGTCTACAACGTGAACCGCTACCTCGTCGAGCGGAAGATCATGCTTCAGTGCTGGGCTGATATGCTCGACGCTTGGGTGAAGGGCGAATCCGCCAAGGAGCTGATCGCCGAAGCGAAGCGACGTGCCGCCGAGGTCCACGACGACGAACTGGACGACGATCTCTGAACTACGTGCGGCTCGCGTCCATTCTGTCAGTCGTCGTCATTGGTGGCCGCCAGCCGGCGGGATCGGCGATCCAGCGGTCGATGTCGGACTCCTTCCAGCCGGCGCCGTTGGTGCTGATCTTGATCTGGGGTGGGAAAGTGCCCTCGGCGATCTTCCGGTAGATGGTGGACCGGGAAAGGCCAGTGCGTGAAAGAACGGTGTTCAGGCGGATGATACGATCTGATTGGCGCATGGCCGTGCTGCCTCCTCCTGGTCGGTTCTGACGATTACAGAGACCAGACAGAGCAACTATTTCTCGTTGTGCAATAATTATTTAGACGTCGTAGTAGTTTGGCGTAGAAACGGCGGTAAATAGGATGGTTCTACAATCCGATTCCCCGGCCTCGTCCGAGGTGATATCGTGGGTGAAAGCCAGTTCGCGGCCTAGGCTGCGGCCTGATTCGATCCCGATACCGAGCCCGGCCTTGCGGCTGGTGAGCATTGCACGATCAACGTGTGAGCGCTGGCTCGGTGATGTAGGGTTGTTGTAGGTTTTGGGATTTTCGCGACATAATATTCGCCATAGATTTGTCCAAAGTTGACAGACGCTATAGTGCTTTGAACTAACCGAGGGCCAGATGCAGCACCGTAAATCACCGTTCCTAGCCGCCTGCCTCGTGGCAGTCTCTGCGTTGATGGCAGTTCCATCCGCGACAAGAGCAGCGGTGTCCGACGCAACGCAAAGCGTCTCCTTGGATCAGGCGACCGTCAGGCAACTGATCGACGGCATCGCCGTCAAGTTACGTGAAGATTACGTGTTTCCAGATAAGGGAGTGCAAGCGGCGGATGCGCTGGAGAAGTCGTTGGCGGAGAACGCCTATGCTGGCGTCACCGATCCGAGCAAGTTTGCGGTGCAACTGACCGAACAGCTCCGAGCGATGACCAAGGATAGCCATATGAGGGTTATCTTTGGCTCGCCGTTCCGCAACCAGCCCCTGCCTTCTGCCCCGCAGGATGCCGGCTTCGAGGTGAAACGGTTAGACGGCAATATCGGATACATCCACTTGGCGCGGTTCGTTCCGCCCGAGGTCTTCAACCCGGCCGCCGACGACGCCATGCGCCGCCTGTCGGATACCGCCGCGCTCATCATCGACATGCAGGACAATGGCGGCGGCCATCCGGCGTCTGTTGCCTACCTCGCCAGCTTCTTCCTCGATCCCGGCACGCGCGTTCATATCAATGATCTCATTTGGCGGAATCGTGGGACTTCGACTTTCAGAACGGAGTCGTTTTGGAACTCACCGACGCCGGTGAGCTATCTCGGCAAGCCCGTTTATGTAATGGTTGGCCCCAAAACCTATTCGGCAGGCGAGGAGTTTGCCTACGACCTGCAAGTGCTCAAGCGCGTGACCGTGGTTGGTGAAAAGACACGCGGCGGCGCGAATCCGGGCGGTCTGAATGATCTCGGCTCCGACCTCTTTGTTGTTGTGCCGACAGGCAGGGCCGAAAATCCAATCACGCGCGGCAACTGGGGTGGCGTCGGCGTGCATCCTGACGTTCCGGCTACGCCGGAAGCCACTCAGGAAACTGCGATAGCTCTGGCGAAGGGGCAGCCAGTTACTCCGCTGGCAAGTCGGCAATAACTGGCCAATAAGGCTTAAGACCTACTGTCGCGGAAATCCCGAATTTCGGGCGCTGCAAAAGTCCGGTATAAAAATAGAGCAAATATTGGGAGTTTTGCGACGGCACCATTGGTAACAGAATGACGACAATCTACCTTGTAGCGCATCCCGAAGTCGTGATCGACCCGACTATCCCTGTGCCTGACTGGCAGCTTTCGGAAAGAGGCTGGTCCCGCATCAAGTCGTTCTGCGCGCGTCCTGAACTTTCGACCGTGAGCGATGTGTTTACGAGCAGCGAGCGGAAGGCGACGGATTGCGCTGAAGCGCTGAAAGCAGAGCGGCGGCTTGAGTTTAAGATCGAGGCGCGCCTCGGTGAGAATGATCGTTCATCGACCGGATACGTAGAACCACCCCGCTTCTGGGAGATAGTGGCTCGCTTCTTCGACAGCCCGCACGAAAGCGTTCTTGGGTGGGAGAGAGCGATTGATGCCCAGACGCGGATCAGGGAATCCGTGGCGGATTGCGTCGCAAGCCGAGAGGGTGAAGGCGACATCTGCATTTTCTCTCACGGCGGGGTCGGCACGCTCCTTCTGTGCGATCTCATGGGCGAACCGATATCGAGGAAACGCGGACAACCTATATCGGGTGGCGGCTGCTACTTTGCATTCGAGGCGGAAAAAAGAACGTTGATTCACGGCTGGCAGGATATCGCGTCGTCTTAGCTTGTCGCGGAAACCCTAACTCCCGCAACAGACCAGCCATCTCTGAAAAATCAGGGCTTTCGTGTCGCATATCTTTGTCACAGGTGGCGAAACGCCTGTAACATGATTTGCGACAGGGCGAACGGCGTTGAATAGGATGGTCCTACAGTCCGATGCTCCGACCTCTGCCAAGGTCGAGGCCGTGGGTAAAGGCCAATGCCCGACCGAGACTGCGGCCTGAGTCGAAGTCACCACCGATTCCAAGGTCTCGCTTGCGGCCGGCGAGGATTGACTCGAGCTGCGGATCGCGTTCGAGGCTCATCGCCATGTCGCCCATCGCCGATCGCGTGGCCTTGTAGCCGGACATGTCCGCCGCCCGATACTGGCGCTGGCTGGTCTGGCCGAGTTCCCGCCAGCGTTCCACGAAGCGATCGGCGCGGCGCTGCGGATCGGTGCGCAGTTCGGTTTCGAGCTGTAGGGCGCGGATGGCGCGGGCGGTGCGCCCCGTGGCCGCTTCCGAGGCGAGTTCCGGGTTCTTCTTGTAGGCGGCTTCGGCATCGTGCGAGCCATAGGGCCGCACCTCCTCGAAGACCTTGCGGGCCTCCTGCAATTCCTTCACCTGCTCCGGGTTGGCCTTGCCGCCTCTCACCTGCATCTCGAAGATCGCATCCACGGCGCGGGCATGGCGGATTAGCGACTTGGTGCGGGCGCGGCGCAGCGCCATTTCCGGGTCTTCCGCCACCTTCCTTTCCGGCCCCTGTCCGCCACCGGCGGGCAGGCGCAGGCCGTCGAACATGCCGCGCACCTTTTCGGGCACCTTGCGCACGATCTCGGCCACTTGGGCGCGGAAGGTGATGCCGCGCCGTTCGGCATAATCGCGCGCCGGCTCGAGCCGCTCGTAATCCGACGCCATATCCTTGGCCCGGTCGCGCGACAGGGCGCCGACAAGCCGATCCTGGCTGGCGAAGTCGTCATGGCCATAATGCAGCTCCATGCCGTCGCGGTGGCGCGAAATGGCGACATAGGCGCCGTGGGCGTCCAGGCCCGGCGTGGCCAGAACATGGGTGCGGTCCACGGTCATGCCCTGCGCCTTGTGGATGGTTGCAGCATAGCCGTGGTCGATGCGGTCGTAATCCTTCAGGTCAAAACGAACGGAACGGCCGATCGTGCCCCTTGGAG